>JBLHOX010000382.1:0-3576 GCA_047623725.1 Dokdonia sp.
TTGAGAAATTCAAATATCAAAGAGGCGTTATTTGGAGAAGGAGTACTTGAAAGACATCAATTTGAATTAGATACTATTTTAGTAGATGATGGTAGAAAACTTTATAAAATAAGAATTTCAAAAAGTACAGATTTTGTTGGTTTAAATACTAAGAATATATACAATGAAGGTTATCAGGCAAATGGCTGGATTTATATATATTGGGACACGTATGCGATTAAAAAAATAGAATACGAACTAGTTGCAGCTTCTGAAGCTCAAAAAGGCAGAAGCAAGAGCCTTTATGGTACACAAATTAATCATAAGCTTGTAATGACCTATACCGAGTACCAGGGTAAAATGTATCCCAATTATTTTTATTACGAGACTCCGAAACTAGTTAATGTAGGTAATAGGTCTTCCGATAGAGTAAAGGTAGACGATAGGGATACACGGTTTTATTATACCGTTCAGGAGATATTATTTACTGAAATTATACAAGATTCTCTGATTGTTAGCCAAGCTTTGCAAAAGGATTGGTCGGAAGATATTTTTTCATCCAGACCGTATAATAAGGAATTTTGGAAAAACTATAATGTATTGCTCGAAAGTGAAGAAGAAGAAAAGCTAATCCAAGATTTAAGTAAAAGGGCAACTTTGTTCAAACAATAGCTTCAAGTCTCTTCGTACAGTGAGTTACTCGGTTAACGTGTAAAAGGTTCTTGATGGAAATAGTTTGGCGTATTTTTTTATTTTTAAACCTTCGTCATTAGATGTAATTTAGGGTTGAAGATTCCGCACATTATTAGAGCCTGGCGCGACAACTGTTAGCCACTGTATAGAATTCTTAAAACTTTGAATTCGATTAGAGCAAAAATAAATTGTTTTCACGCTACGTATATTCAAAAACTTAGTATCTTTGCCGACCTAAAGAGAGGAGGTTAAGACATATGTTAATAATACCAATAAAAGACGGAGAAAATATCGATAGAGCACTAAAGCGTTTCAAACGTAAGTTCGATCGTACAGGAACAATGCGACAGTTGCGTTCAAGACAAGCTTTTTCAAAGCCTTCTGTAGTTAGAAGAAAGCAAGTTCAAAAAGCACAATATATTCAAGGACTTAGAGATGCTGAAGAAATTTAGTATATTCCTACAATAGCAGGAATCTAATCCTAATTAGAGATATAGCCACTTAACATTTATTTGTTTAGTGGCTTTTTTTTTGATATTATATCTCAGATCCAAACTTCACTCATATAGATTTCGGTTTCACATTCATTTTTGTATTTTTACCTAACACCTAACACCTAACACCTAACACCTAACACCTAACACCTAACACCTAACACCTAACACCTAACACCTAACATTTAGTATATCAATGCCTTTCAGTGGTTTTATTGACTATTTAACTTTAGAGAAGAAGTATTCTCCTCATACCATAACTGCATATAAGAAGGATATAGAAAGTTTCTTTGTATTTGCTGCGGAAGGATACGATTATGAGGGTATTAAAGAAGTGAACTATTCTATTATTCGAAGTTGGATAGTGTCATTAGTGGATGCGAATATTTCAAATCGGACTGTAAATCGTAAGGTGTCTTCCTTAAAATCATACTATAAATTTTTACTGAAAACTTCACAAATAGAAATAAATCCCTTGACGGGGCATAAAGCTCTAAAAACATCGAAGAAGATACAGATACCTTTTTCCGAAGTAGAGATTGAAATTGTTTTGGCGTCACTTGAATCTGAGAGTGATTTTAGTGGGGTAAGAGATAAGCTAATTGTCGAGTTATTCTATTCAACTGGTATTAGACGTGCTGAGTTAGTGGGTTTGAAACTTTTGGATGTATCAATAAGTCATAAAACATTAAAAGTCTTAGGGAAAAGAAACAAAGAAAGAATTATTCCTTTACTGCCCTCTGTGCTTGTTACGATTGAAAAATATCTAACTCTAAGAGAAAAGAAGTCGCCAATTAAAGATGCTAGCTGGTTTTTCTTGTCGAATAAAGGAGGTAAAATTTATGAAACCCTTGTCTATAGAATAATAAATACCTATTTTAGTAAAGCTTCTGAAAAGGTTAAAAAGAGTCCGCACATTCTAAGACATTCTTTTGCGACTCATCTATTAAATGAAGGAGCCGATTTAAATGCTGTGAAGGAATTGTTAGGGCATTCTAGTTTAGCTTCAACACAAGTTTATACTCATAACAGTATAGCTAAATTAAAAGAGGTTTATGAAAATTCACATCCTAGAAATTCCAAAAAGTGAAAATATTTTGAGTTTTGAATAACTCGAGCGGTACTAATTTAAAACTAATTAAGTGTATGAAAGTAAATGTGCAAACTCCCAATTTTGCCCCAGATAGTAAGCTACTAATATTTATTGAAAAAAAACTTTCCAAGTTGGATCAATTTTATGACCGGATAATATGCGCGGATGTTTTTCTAAAAGTTCAAAGGACAAGTGAAAAGGAAAACAAAACTGCAGAGATATTGTTAAGTATTCCCGGAGGGGATTTAATGGTAAAAAAAGACGCTAGAACTTTTGAAGAGGCTACTAATGGATGTATTCAATCATTGGAAAGGCAGCTAAAAAAGCGAAAGGAAAAATTAAGAGCACATTTATAGGATATTTTTCTTCAAAAAGTTTTTTATAAAAAGATAAATTATCTACATTTGCAGTCCGTTAGAAATAGCGGACTTTTTTATGACTAAAAGTTTGTAAAAAAGCCGATGTAGCTCAGCTGGCTAGAGCAGCTGATTTGTAATCAGCAGGTCGTGGGTTCGAGTCCCTCCATCGGCTCTTTGAAAAGTAAAAAGTTCTTTAAAATACTAGTGTTGAGGGGAGATACTCAAGCGGCCAACGAGGGCAGACTGTAAATCTGCTGACTACGTCTTCGCAGGTTCGAATCCTGCTCTCCCCACAAACATTTTTTAGGAGAAAATGTAGAAAGCTTGCTTTCTTAAGTTCTGAGAAAAAATGTATGGATTGGTTTACTGGTCCAGAGTCACCAAGCTAGGTAAGGTGAGATTATTTGAAATATTGAAATTTTAGATTCTGAATTATTCAGAATAAAAGCGGGAGTAGCTCAGTTGGTAGAGCGTCAGCCTTCCAAGCTGAATGTCGCCAGTTCGAACCTGGTCTCCCGCTCTAAGTACATTCTAACATTGTAGTAAGTTGTATCGTAATGGTAAATTTATTATTAGGTGGAAACAAAGGTGAGAAGCCTGTCCTCAGCGAAAGCGAGGGAAATCTGGCATCTCGCTTTAAGTACGTTCTAAAGTGTAGTAAGTTTTATTGTAATGATAAATTTGGTATAACTTAGAAGCAAGAGTGAGAAGCATGTCCTGAGCGAAGTTAAAGGATACCTAGTCTCTCGCTCTGTATAATTAGTAATCAATTATATAAAGTGTTTGATTCCTGATTGTAAAATTTGAGTTTAAAGCTTGTTAGTTCAACTAGCATGTTAAACTCTAAGCCTGTACCCAAAAAGCCGGTGTAGCTCAGGGGTAGAGCGTTTCCTTGGTAAGGAAGAGGTCATGAGTTCGAATCTCATCATTGGCTCAAATAAATTAGAATACGATTAAA
>JBLHOX010000383.1:0-3571 GCA_047623725.1 Dokdonia sp.
TGTGGATGAATATCCGTCTATGGCAATGGTTATTTTCACGAAAGTGACATTAAGAATACGAATGTAGAAATTACAAGTGTAGGGATGAAATAATATATGGTTTTTTATTAAAGATGCTGGGTGTAGTATGTCTTTTGCTAGGTGCTGGAAGTTGGAAGCTAGAAGTTATGTTAGGTGATGAATGCGGGATGCTGGGTGTGGGGTGCTGGAAGCTTGAAGCTTGAAGTTATAGGGGGTGATAGATGCGGGATGTCTGATGCTAGAAATTTGAATTTTTGATTTGTGATTTATTTTTTTTGGAATTTGAGATTTGGATTTGGGATTTGGGATTTGGGATTTGAACGGATGATGGATGCAGGGTGATGCCTTTTGCTAGATGATCAATGTGGGGTGCCTGAGACTAGAAGTTTGGAGTTGTGATTTGGAATTTGTTTTTTGGATTTTGGATTTTGGAATTTGGAATTTGTTTTTTTGAGATTTGTGATTTGTGATTTGCCTTTTTAGAATTTATAATTTTAAAATAGAGTAGTACTCTAATTCAAGTAAAAAATAGAACAATACTCTATTTATAAAGTAGGCTTAGATATATTTCCCGCTTTCTAGGAACATAGTGACGAAGTAGTTTATGTGAGCGGCGTCGAAGTGCGAAAAGCGAAAATTACTCAATCATCATAAACGATTCGTTTTTTTCAATTCAAAAATCAGCAATCAACAATCGTTAATCTCCAATCTTTCCAATTCAACATTCGTAATTCGTAATTCGGCGTTCGATATTCAAAGACTACTGTAAATCGATATTCAATCCAAACAAGCTACTTGCGGCAACACTATTAAAACGCGCATACGCATAGTTAAAACGGATCTTGTTGATCTTAATCCCAATACCTGCACTGATCCCTGCAAAGCTTCGCTGATTGATAATACGTAACTCCTCACTACGTCTAAAGTTATACCCTAGTCGGATATTAAAACCACTTCTTGGGAAAAGCTCCACACCTACAATCGCGTGTCGGATCACATTATCCAAAAAACCTATTTCTTCTCCAGTAGTATTACCATCAAGATCGGTAATACCTCTGGCTTCATTCTCAAAAGCGATGTTCCACAATTGTAAGTTCTCCATTGTAAGATGCCAACGTATAGGCACATTAGGGACTATTTGAGAAATTCCAGCATCTATCTCTAGTGGTAGTTTTTCAAAGGTATCTACATACGGAGTAATTTGTGTTCCTATATTACGAACCACAGCCGCGACATTAAGATCCCACTTCTCATAATTATAAATAAAACCAAGGTCTACTGCTACGCCGGCAGATGTAAACTGTTCTAGTTTGGAAGTGATCAACTTTACATTAGCTCCTACGTGAAAGTCTGTATACGGGATATTAGTAGCATACCCAAGAGATAAGGCGGCTTCTCCTCCACCAAAATCCCCTGTTGGATTTCCGTTTTCATCTCTTCCGTCAAAGGTTCCGTAATTGATATAGGTAATCCCTGCATGAATGACTTGCGTACGTCTGTCCCATAAATAGGCATAACTTGCAGTACCATAATTAATGTCTGCTAGATAATTAACGTAGTTTACAGACAACTGATTGTCCATTCTGTAATTTATGCTGGCAGGATTATAGAGTGCTGAATCTGGGTCATAATCATAGTTTGTAATGACCTTTCCTCCTAATGCTGCTTGTCTGGGTGATGTAGCTAGATTCAGAAATTGATAGGTAGCACGACCTCCTAACTGCGCATAACAAAAGCTAGATATTAAAAATAGTACGAAAAATAAATATTTCTGCATGCAATTCATTCTAGTCTTTATAGACTATGTCTTTTTTTTTAGGATACAAAATGTACTATTTCAAAACGCATACAAGTATAATATATTTTGACAGGAGCGTAAAATAAAAAGGACGAGAATATATTCTCGTCCTTACATTTGTTTCTATACTAAAAATTAAAGCTTTTTAGCATTCTTTACTTTCTGTTTTGTAAGTGCAAATTCCAATACCTCACTCATATCTTTTACATAGTGAAATGTAAGTCCTTTCAGGTAATCTGCTTTGATCTCTTCTATATCTCTTCGGTTTTGCTCACACAAAAGAATCTCTTTTATTTTTGCACGCTTAGCTGCTAGAATTTTTTCTTTGATTCCTCCTACGGGTAATACTTTACCACGTAAGGTAATCTCACCAGTCATGGCCAGACTCTTCTTTACTTTACGTTGTGTATATAAAGAAACGAGTGAGGTAAGCATGGTAATTCCTGCACTAGGTCCATCTTTTGGTGTTGCTCCTTCTGGCACGTGAATATGCACATTGTAGCTATCAAACATTGCTGGTTTTAAACCTAGTATTTCAGCATTTGCTTTGATGTACTCCATCGCGATGGTAGCACTCTCCTTCATGACCTTTCCTAAGTTTCCTGTAATGGTAAGTAATCCTTTTCCTTTAGATAAAGCAGATTCAATAAATAAAATATCACCACCTACTCTGGTCCAGGCAAGTCCTGTCACAACACCTGCAACATCATTATTCTCATATTTACCACGCTCTAATCGAGGCGGCCCTAATACTTCTATAATATCTGCATTAGAAACTTTGACATTATATTCTTCTTCCATGGCGATGTTTTTTGCGCCATAGCGTACTACTTTTGCTATTTGCTTTTCAAGACCACGTACACCAGACTCACGTGTATATCCTTCCACAATTTTTTCAAGTTGTGGTTTTGCTATTTTGATTTGCGTATCATTCATACCGTGCTCTTTTATTTGCTTTGGTAATAAATGACGCTTTCCTATTTCTACTTTTTCTTCAATCGTATACCCAGTTACGTTAATGATCTCCATACGATCACGTAATGCAGGCTGGATGGTATTTAAACTATTTGACGTCGCAATAAACATCACTTTAGAAAGGTCAAATCCCATTTCTAAAAAGTTGTCATAAAACGCACTATTCTGTTCTGGATCTAATACTTCTAATAAAGCAGATGAAGGATCTCCTTGATTTCCTGCACTCAGTTTATCGATTTCATCTAGTACAAATACTGGATTGCTTGTTCCTGCTTTTTTAAGGCTTTGTATAATACGCCCAGGCATAGCACCTATGTAAGTTTTACGATGTCCTCTGATTTCTGCTTCATCACGTAAACCTCCTAAACTCATACGTACGTACTCTCTTCCTAACGCTTCTGCAATAGACTTTCCTAAAGAGGTTTTCCCGACTCCTGGAGGTCCGTAAAGACATAAGATAGGTGACTTCATATCATTACGAAGTTTTAAAACCGCTAGATATTCTATAATACGACGTTTTACATCGTCAAGTCCGTAATGATCACGATCTAGTATTCTTTTAGCACGTTTTAAGTCAAACTTATCTTTACTAAACTCATTCCAAGGCAAGTCTAAAAATAATTCTAAGTAGTTACGTTGTATACTATACTCCGCCACTTGTGGATTCATACGTTGCATCTTAGCCAGTTCTTTCTTAAAGTGTTTTGCGATTTCTTCATCCCACTTTTTATCTTTAGAACGCAAGCGCATTTCCTCTATCTCATCTTCAGAAGAAAC
>JBLHOX010000384.1:0-3563 GCA_047623725.1 Dokdonia sp.
AACACGATTCCTTTTTTTATTATTGTTAAGTACTGTCGTTTTTTCTCAAGAAACTCCTATTGTTTTGGAAGGGAGCGTACTTAATGACTCTATAGAAAAGGCTTCTCTTAGTGTTGTGAATTTAAATCTGCGTAAAGGGGCTATTACCAATGAAGCAGGCGTATTTGAAATTCCAGTGCGGGTCTCTGATACTATACATATAAGTGCAGTACAATACGAGTCTAGACAGTTTGTAGTTACTCAAAAGATGTACGATCTTAAAAAGATGTCTTTATATTTGGTGCCAAAAATTAATGAACTAGATGAGGTAAACATCAATAACAAGTTTTTATCAGGTGTGTTAGATAAAGATGCTAATGATATGTCTCTTAAAGAACTTTTGGATGGAATTCAAAAAGCAGCTGATCAAGGGTTGTTTGAAGATGTGGAAATTCCAACACAAGAAGAACGGAAATTACATACTGCAACGACAGGTACAGATGGAAGAGCTATGGTTAATTTTACAGGATTTGTCGTTCCACTTCCATGGCTTATTAATGGTATAAGTGGAAAGACTAAAAAACTTAAAAAGCATATCGCTGTAGCTACATATCAAGATAAGGTAACTCAAACCATCACTAGATATCCAGATTCTCTTTATATAAAAGAGTTTCAAATCCCTAAAGTGCTTATAGAAGATTTTATGTTTTATGCTTTACAAGATGAGCATTTAGATAGTATAGCTATTGAGAATTCTTTACTGTTTTTAGATTTTTTAAAAGTGAAGGCTACACTTTATTTAGACTTAAGGAAAAAAGAAGAATCATCTAACAACGAGAAAGAGTAATGGTTTACAAAAAACACTTTTTCTTCCTTTTCTTTCTTATTTCTAATGTTTTACTAGGACAAGGGATCATCACGCTTAGAGGAGAAGTTCTTAATGATTCTATAGAAAAGGCTTCTCTTAGTGTTGTGAATTTAAATCTGCGTAAAGGGGCTATTACCAATGAAGCAGGCGTCTTTAAAATTCCAGTACGGGTCTCTGATACTATCAACATCAGTGCAGTACAATACGAGTCTAGACAGTTTGTAGTTACTCAAAAGATGTACGATCTTAAAAAGATGTCTTTATATTTGGTGCCAAAAATTAATGAACTAGATGAAGTCAGGATTAGTAATGTTGATCTTACGGGAGATTTACGTAGAGATATTTTAAATACACCACTTAAAAAATCAATTACGGCTGCCGATCTTGGGCTTCCTGTAAATGCGCATACTCCGTTTACACCAGAAGAGCGTAAAGTCTATAGCGCTAGTGGAAAAGGAGCAGGTGGATTTGGAGCATTAATTATGGCTATAAATGGGCAAGCCAAAGAATATAAGAAACAACTAGAGATCATACGTTTTCAAACCAAAGTAGAGAAAGCTCGTGAAAAATTTTCTGACACACTCTATATGAAATCCCTCAATATACCAGAAGGTCTCATTGAAGATTTTGTATATTTTGTTTTTGAAGAGAAAAAAGTAGAAGGAAGAGATGATAAAGAAAATGCAATGGAATTATTAGAATTTATGCTAGCAAAATCTAAAAAATACGTAGCTTTAAAAGAAAAAGAAGGAACACCTATTAAGAATAAAGTAGATGAATAAAATTATAAAATTTAGTATTGGTTGCCTTTTTTTAATGAGCTCAGGACTGTACGCTCAAAAATCAATACAATTAAATGGGCAAGTTCTTAATGACACGATTGATAAAGCGCAACTTACCGTTGTTAATATTTCTTTAAAGAAGGGGACAATAACAGATCCTAATGGTTTCTTTACGATTGAAGCACGTGTAAATGATACCATTAATATCAGTGCTGTACAGTATGAAGCTAGACAGTTTGTAGTCAATCAAACCATATTTAATCGCAAAAAGATATCATTATACCTTATTCCCAAAGTGAATGAGTTGGCTACCGTAGAGATTAGCAATATTGATCTTACAGGAGATTTGAATAAGGATATTCGATCTACGAGGTTTAAAAAAGAAGTCACGGCAAAAGAACTCGGCATTCCAGAGAACACAGCTCCCAAACGTACGATAGAAGAACGGCGATATTATACAGCGATCACTAGTGGAGCAGGGATTCCTCTTGACGGACTCATCAACTCCATTACAGGAAGACTTGCCATGCTTAAAAAGCATATTGAAGTATCACGATTTGAAAAACTAGTACAGGAAAGTCGAGATCGTATTTCGGATACGATTTATATGAAAAACTTGAGTATTCCTGAAGACCTTATAGAAGACTTTGTGTATTATGTATTTGAAGACGAAAAAGCCAAAGAACTGGTAGACGCAAACAATGCTCTTGGACTTCTGGAATTTATGATGCGTAAATCAAAACCTTATATTGCGTTAAAAGAAAGCGAAAAAGAATAACGGCATATTTTTTGGAAACAGAATTCATATACCTTTGTTTCATTCTTAAATAGTACGCTTTCGCGAAAGCGCACTCAACCCTATACCATGAGGAAAATAGTTATACTTGCATCCATAACGTGTTTGTTTTTATGTACATCATTTACAATACATAAATATTATTTGAGCGTCACAGATATTGCGTACAATAAAGAAGAAGCCTCTTTGCAAATAATCACACGTCTCTTTTATGATGATCTGGAAGATGTATTGCGTGAGGGCTATAGTGAAGATCTTACGGTAGATGCTACTTCAAACCAAGAGGAGCTTGATGTGTATATTAAAAAATATTTGAAGCGTAAGATCAAAATTACAGTGAATGGAGAAGAGAAAATGCTTTCTTATCTCGGAAAAGAATATGAAGATGATTATGTAGTTTGTTATATAGAAATAACAGATATACCATCTATTCAAACACTTGAACTTGAGAATACCCTACTCATGGATGCTTTTACCGAACAAAAGAATATGGTACACACAGATATTCTTGGGAAAAAGAAAAGTCTATTACTTGTAGATGGTAATGCCAAAGCTGTGTTAAACTTTTCAGAATAGATTCCTAAAAAGTTAGGGTTTGGCTATTTTAGACCTCTAATTTAATTACAAAAACTATGATTCGTTTTAAGTACGCATTATGCGCAATGCTATTTCTATGTGCTTCTGTAGGATACGCTCAAGATGGGGAGCGTCAAGGAGCTCATGAAAATGAAAATAAATTTAGACAACTTTACAATGAGATGTCTACTCCTAACTCTTACCGTACTGCTTCTGGAGCTCCAGGGCATGAGTATTATCAGAACGAAGCAGATTATAAAATGAGTATCCAGTTAGATGATGCAAATCAGCGTATTACGGGATATGAAACCATTACATACAAAAATAACTCTCCAGATGATTTAACGTACTTATGGGTACAATTAGATCAAAACATAAGAGCACAAGATTCTCCAGCTAAAGATAAAAATGGAGGAGGAATAAGCGCGGTAACTCGACCAGGAAGTTTTATATCTTCTTATATGAAAGAAGGATTTGAGGGAGGTTTTAATATAAATAAGGTGACCACAAACGGAAAACCTTTGAAGCATACCGTAAACTTTACCATGATGCGTGTAGACTT
>JBLHOX010000385.1:0-3563 GCA_047623725.1 Dokdonia sp.
TTAATTGTTATTTTCTTGTATGGAAGTATGATTTGGTACGTTTTACCCATAAAAGAAGGGATGTCTTGGGAAGGACATTTATCTGGCTTTTTAATAGGATTGTTTTTTGCAGGTATTTACAGAAAAAGAGGAACGGTAAAAGAAGAGCATCAATTTAAAGTAACAGAATTTGATTTACTTTTTGATGAAAATGGTAATTTCTCTCCACCAAAAATAGAAGAAGCGGAGAAAATAGATATTAGCGCAGAAAAGGAGTCCAATAACAAATAAGAATTTAGCTTATCTAGCGATCAGTCGATATTCTTTGTCGTACAGTTTCATATAAAAAAATACCACACGCTACAGAAACATTTAAGGAAGCTATTTCGCCTAACAAAGGTAATTTGGCTTTATAATCAACCATTTTAAGAATTGAAGGATTTATTCCTCGGTGTTCAGATCCCATGATGATTGCTATGGGTTGCTTAAAGTTGATATCGTAAATAGAATTTTCTGTTTTTTCAGTTGCGGCCACTATTTTAATATCTGATGCTTGCAATAAAAATAAAGCATCTTTTAAGTGATCTACTTTGCAAATAGGTATTTTAAATGCTGCACCGGCTGAGGTCTTTATCGTTTCTGCATTTACAGGGGCGCTGCCATTATTCTGAATAATGATACCGTCTACACCAGAACATTCTGCAGTTCTAATTATAGCTCCAAAATTCCGAACATCAGAAAGTTGGTCTAATAAAATGAAAAGAGGTGTTTTAGCACTCTCTTGGGTTTTCTCGATCAACTCTTCTAAATCATAGAACTCGATAGGAGATATTTGGGCAACAGCACCTTGGTGGTTGCTGTTTTTAGAGAGTCTATCCAACTTTTCAATAGGTACTATACTTGTGGTAAGGTTTTCAGTTTTGATGAGTCTATTAAGTTCGTAAAATAATTCTCCCCTTAATCCTTTTTGTAAGTATACTTTATTTATTGTAGAGCCACTTTCTATAGCTTCAATAATTGCTCTAATACCAAATATATTTGTAGTTTCTGTCAATGTTTTTTCTTTTTGTAAAAAAAAAATCGCAATCAAAAGATTACGATTTTTTTTTAATTATTTTTAATGCTTTAGTTAACACTAAATTCAACGCTTGTTCCTGCACCGTAACCACCGTTAGAGCTAAATACTTGAACACCGCCTAGTGTAAAGCTTACAGCGCCAGCACCATCCTCATAGGCATCAAATATCTCAAATACATAGTTGCCTGTTGGCAAACAAGTAGCATCTCTTTGTGTTCCGGTTAAACCTGCATAACCACCAAAACCAGGTGTAGCGTTATTGGCGATCACAATTACTCCTGCATCTGTATCAACAACTCTCCAGTATACTTCTTCTGGCCAGCCATCTAAAGATACAGCAATTTTAAATTTACTAGAACCTGCATTACAACCTTTAGCTACATTGAACGTAATGTCCTCACCAACGGATAATTCTGCTGACCCATTCATTGAAATCGTTAACGTTTTGTCGGTGATAATGTCTAAATTTTGATCCTTAAAAACAATGTTTAAAGTACCTTCATTAGAATTAGCAGGAATGACTACAGAGGTAGGGACTTCGTAAGACGAAGCATCTAAATTTCCTGATAACGTTAAAGGGATTGTTCTATCTGAACCCGTGATATTTGCTGAATACACTTTTACTGCTTGTGGAAAATCTGTATTCGGTGAAACCGTAATATCTTGTCCTAAATATGCTTCAAAAGAAGCATATGCCGTTCCAGGAGCTTCTACTTCTTCTTCACAACTACTGAATGCAGCAATGGCGATAAAAAGTAATGAGTATAATTTTAATTTTTTCATCTTTATATTTTATTAAGTTTGCATAGGAGATTTAAAATCTCCTATGCAAACAGTTTTTATTAGTTGTTTTGAGTAGAAATAAAAGAATTAAACTGAATTTCACCCTCTGGAATCTCAAAAGTCATACGCTCATCATTGTAAGGAATTGGATCCCCAACAAAAGTTAAGTGATTAGAACCTCTAACTGTAGTTGCTTTATTACGCTTCATAGCTAAGTAACTTTTACCTTCTCCCCATAATTCCATTCTAGTTTGTAAGTAAATTTCATTCTTTAACTGTTGTCCAGATAAACCATCAATGTAAGATGCGTCTGGCACTCTTTGACTCACTAACGCTTTTAATTCAGTTCTTGCCTGCGCATCATTATTATTAAATGCTGCATATTCAGCTGCCAAAAGGTGCATTTCTGCAACTCTCATGTATACGTAATCTGCTTTTACAATTCTAGATGAACCGTATCTAGTTTTATCACTATCGTAAAACTTGTTTAAAGGCATTAAGTGCGTTGCTGCTCCAGGATTCACATTAAACTGTTCTTTTCTAAAGTCATTTGCAGGTATTGCATCGAAAAGACCTTGATCAATAGATTTAGAATCACCAAATGCTGGGTAAGCGTAACTATAGTAATCCATTTGACCCCACCATGAAACTAAACCTAAGCCAATTTCATCATTTAAGTCAACACCCCACATCCATCCTGGTGTGCTTACTTCGTTAAAACCACCTGTAATTTCAGTACTAGACATCAATGCATAACCACCAGTAATGGCAGCTTTTGCCATGTCGTAAGCTTTTGCGTAATCGGTACCTCTAGCGCCTAGAACATAAGCATAGATTCCTTGAGCAACAGATTGATTAATCTGTGTTTTGTTATCTCTTGAGAAACCATCTAATAGTGCAATAGCAGCTGTTAAATCAGATTCTATTAAGTCATATATTTCAGCGGCCGTAACCTTGGGTCCATTAACCTCTATAGAAGTTCTGTACATTGGAAGTATAGGTTCTGATGCGTCATAAGACTTTTGATAAAATTGAGTCAAATAGAAGTATGAGTGAGCACGTAAAGCTTTTGCTTGCCCCATTACTGCTTTATTAGCCGCAGTTTCTGGTGTAAACTCATCACCTCCTAAACCATCTATAACCTCATTACAACCCCTTACAATTCTATAGTAATATCTCCATACTTGTCTGTTATCGGCAAATGTAAAATCTTGTGTTGCTTGGTATTCTGTAATTGAAGCTCTATACCAACCGTACACACTTTGGCTTAAGGCTAAATCACTCGATAACATATCACTAAAAATGTCATAAGATTTATGGCCAAAATCATCATGGCCACTTGTACCACCAGTTCCTGTGGTAAAAGTAAGTGAATACACTCCGCCCATTAAGGCACCCCCAACTTCAGGGTCTACTGCAGAAGCTGCTTCTAATTGTGCAGAGGTAAGTGACGCCGAGCCCTCAAGAGCTGGATCTTCTAAAAAATCATCTCCACAGCTTATCATTGTAATTACCAATGCAGAAAATAATCCGAGTTTAATTAATTTTTTCATTTTTTTATGTTTTTAATTTTTGTTATTAAAATTTTACGCGTACACCTAATGTCATTGTAGTCATCGGTGCGTATAATCTTCGACCTGAATTTCCAGATTCACTAGTTCCTGGAAAATATCCACTTCGTGCAGTAGCTTGAAACAAATTATCTGCTGAAAACCATATATTTA
>JBLHOX010000386.1:0-3523 GCA_047623725.1 Dokdonia sp.
CGGCATAATATTCTTGAAAGGTTTTTTTGTTTGCATTTGCCTCAAAATCATTAAGAATTCTTCGTAAGGCTTCTGGTCCTCTTCTACTCGGAACTTTAACCACTTTATCGGCATAAACGCCTTGACCATTTCCGTTGTTTCCTCCGCCTAATAATACTTGTAAAGCGGGAGCTGTCAACTTATCCTTGGTACGAACAGACATGCCTTGAAAACCAATATTTGCCATATTGTGCTGTCCACATGCATTCATACAACCACTGATTTTAATCACCAGATCTTTGTCTTCTAAATAGTGTGGGTATTCTGTTTTCAGAACGCGCTCTAGCTCTTTGGCAATCCCGGTACTACTTGAAATTCCTAAATTACAGGTATCTGTACCAGGGCATGCTGTAATATCTACCGCTTTATTATACCCAGTTTCTGTAAATCCAAGCTTTTTAAGTTCTTGATAGAAGAAAGGAATCAGGTCTTCTTTTACATACGGAATCACAATGTTTTGACGTAATGTTAATCGTAGTTCTCCTGCTGCATATTTTTGTACAAGATCTGCGAGTAGTCGTGCTTTATCTGTATAAAAATCGCCTAGTAAAACTTTGATTCCTATGGCTACATATCCTTCTTGTTTTTGAGGGATTATATTTGTAGATTTCCAAAGGTCAACTGTTTTTTGGTCTTCTATCTCTACTTCAGGAATTGTTAGTATTTCTGTAGGAATCGTAGCAGGATAGGAAGCGGTATCAATAGGCACGGTATGTTGCGGTAGTGCTTTTTGCTCTGCTTCTACCAATTTTTTAAAAGCCTCAAGTCCTATGTCTTTCAGTAAGAATTTTAAACGTGCTTTTGCTCTACTTCTGCGTTCTCCATAACGATCAAATACACGGATCACACTTTCCATTAAAGGAATAATCTTATCTGACGGCAAGAAATCATAGAATACATCTGCATGTCTAGGTTGAGATCCTAGTCCTCCTGCAAGCATGATTTTAAAGCCTCGAACATCATTTTTTATTTTGGCTATAAAGCCAAGATCATGCATATAAGATAATCCTGTATCGCGATCTGATGAAGAAAATGAGACTTTAAACTTACGCCCTAATTCCTGACCGATAGGGTTTCTTAGAAAGAATTTAAAAATAGCATCTGCATAAGGAGATACATCAAAAGGTTCTTCTGGATCAATTCCTGCAAGTTCAGAAGCGGTGACATTACGTACTGCATTTCCGCAGGCTTCTCGTAATGTGATATCATCTTTTTCCAGTTGTGCCCATAATTCTGGCGTACGATCTAAATCTACATAATGTATCTGAATATCTTGACGTGTCGTGATATGCAAACGACCTCTAGAATACTCATCAGATACCTCACTTATCCTGTGTAACTGTGCACTCGACACTTTACCATACGGGAGTTTAATACGTATCATTTGTACACCAGGCTGGCGTTGTCCATATACACCTCTAGCCAGACGAAGACTTCTAAAACGTTCTTCGTCTAACTCCCCTTTATGAAAAAGCTCAATCTTATCGGCAAGTTCGATAATGTCTTTTTCTACTAATGGGTTTTCTATTTCTGTTCTAAAACTTTGCATTCTTTTTCTTTTTTATAGCGTTTCCTTTCCCAAAAACTTCAGTGCTTTATCATAGCATTTTCAAAGCACTTTTAAATATCATATTATTCTACAAAGCCTACGCCAGCGGTCGTATTTGTATGAGCGTCAATTAGTATAAAAGATCCTGAAATCTTATTTTGAGTATATGAATCGTACGCTAGTGGTCTACTCATTAAAATATTTACATTTCCTACTTCATTCAGTTTTAAAGAATCTGCCGTCGTATCTTCTCCAGAAAAATCAGTATGAATTACGCCCGATATCTCTTTTATTTTGGCAAGAATTCTATTGCTTCCACTTTGTAAAAAATATTGGGTACCAGTATGTAACTCTTTAGTATCCATCCAACATACTTTTGCTTTCAATTGTTTCCCTACATTTGGTCTTTCTTCATTCTTAACAATCATATCACCTCTACTGATATTCAAATCATCTTCAAGTGTAATGGTACAGGAACTTCCTCTCCCTGCTTTCTCAAATTTTTGATCGAAAAAATAAATATCTTTTATACGAGACGTCGTTAATGATGGCAGGATAGTCACCTCATCTCCTACGGTTAAATCATCTCCATACACTTTACCCGCATATCCTCTAAAATCATGAAAATCAGATTGCTTAGGGCGGATAACCATCTGCACAGGAAAACGCATGTGAGATTGTTCATATACATCCTGAGCTTCGAGTCCTTCTAGATGATCTAATAATGTTTTTCCCGTATACCAAGGTGTATTTTCAGAAGGGATTACTACGTTATCACCCAATAATGCACTCACCGGAATGAACGTGATATTTTGTTCTTTATATCCGCTTTTATCAATCATTTTCTGAAAATCTGTTTTGATCTCTTGATACACAGATTCCGAAAAATCGACTAAGTCCATTTTATTAACAGCAACAATAATGTCTTTTACACGTAACAAATTATTAATAAAAAAGTGGCGATAGGTTTGCTCAATCACTCCTTTACGTGCATCTACCAAAATGATAGACGCCTGTGATGTAGAAGCTCCTGTCACCATATTACGTGTATACTCAATATGACCCGGCGTATCTGCTACGATATAACTCTTTGTTTTTGACGAAAAATAGATATGTGCAACATCAATGGTGATACCTTGTTCTCTCTCGGCAATAAGACCATCGGTTGCTAATGAGAAATCTAAGTAGTCAAATCCATTTGCTTTACTCTTTGCTTCGATCGCTTCTAGTTTATCTGTCGTTAGTGATTTTGTATCATAAAGAATACGACCTATCAAGGTACTTTTCCCATCATCTACACTTCCTGCTGTTGCTATTTTTAATACTTCCATGATATCTATTATATAATGATCACTCTTTTTTTAAATCTGTTTCTGCTGTTTTCAAAAGCGCTGTATACGCTTTCGCGAAAGCGTACTCTTTAAAAATATCCTTGTTGTTTTCGTTTTTCCATGGCGGCTTCAGATCGTTTATCATCGATTCTTGCACCTCTTTCTGAAATGGTTGAAGCTCTTATTTCTTCTACGACTTTTTCTAGGGTAATGGCATCAGAAAGTACCGCTGCCGTACACGACATATCACCTACAGTCCTAAAACGCACCAAGCGCTCCTCAACAACCTCATCCTCTTCTCTATATACGGCCTTATCTACAGACCAGATCATACCATCTCTAATAAATGTCTTGCGTATATGTGCAAAATAGATAGAAGGGATCTCTATGTTTTCTTTGGCGATGTAACTCCAAACATCCAATTCTGTCCAGTTACTTATAGGAAAGACACGTACATTCTGACCTAGACTTATTTTCCCATTAAGGTGATCAAAGAGTTCTGGACGTTGATTTTTTTCATCCCATTGTCCAAAATCATCACGTACAGAAAAAATACGTTCTTTAGCTCTTGCTTTTTCTTCATCTCTACGCGCACCACCTATCG
>JBLHOX010000387.1:0-3512 GCA_047623725.1 Dokdonia sp.
TTCATATTTATTGCCTACAATCTTAGAAGAATATTCAATATATTAGATCAAAATACAATCAAAGAATACTTAAAAGCACAAATCAACTATATTTTTATCATAACAAGCAGTATATCAACCAAAATGAAAAGTTATACCAGCAGTACACATTTCTATAAATTAAATCCAGTTTGTATAGAGAATACTGTAAATCAGCTTAAATTTATTCGAATATTAACCATAAAACGTGGTTTTTAGACAGACTGCCGTTGTGTGTAATGTAAAAAAACTATGAAAATATTTATAAGTCATTCTTCAAAAGATAAATCCATAATAGATAATTTTGTAGATAAGATTTTAATTCTTGGGTGTGGAATTGACGAAAACGAAATATTCTGTACCTCTATTGAAGGATTGGGAATAAAAACTGGAGTTGACTTTAGAGAGCATATAAAATCGAATTTATTATCCTCAGATTATTCTTTTCTATTTATATCGAATAATTATAAAGAAAGTGATATTTGCTTGAATGAGATGGGAGCATCTTGGGCACAAGAATCTCTTAATGTAAAACCTTTTATATTTCCTAATATAAGTTTTGATTCAATTGGCACCCTCTATAGTGTGAAACAAGTCTCTAAATTAAATGATTCTTCCTCTTTAGACGAACTGTTTGACGAATTGACTAATAAATATAAAATCAAGAAAAAGATTTCTAGATGGAATAAAAACAAAGAGAGTTTTTTGAACTTCATTAAGTTTTACAGTACTGAGGATTCTAATAATATTCAACCATCTCCGAATGATTTTTTTGGACAATTTGTAAAAGAAAATGCAAGCTTAAATCATCTATTTCTAAAATGTCATCCGACATTACTTGATTGTAAAAAAATATTTAGCACTGAACACTTCTCAAATTATTTTGAATATTATTGTAAGTCATTCGCTAACATTAATGAAACATCATTTGAACCGCTTTATCCAAGTAAAAAACACTTTAGGGTTACAAAAACCGACACAATGAAATTATTAAATGGTATAAATAATATTGCTGGCGGAATGGTTGATTTAGCAAAAAAAGGAGTATTCAATTATAATATAGATTTTTATAGAGTAGACTTTTTAGAAAATAAAAATTCTGAATTAGGAATAAGTTACAAAGTGTTTTGCTATGTTAATGAAAGATGGGTTTTCATACCAAAACCTTGGAGATAAAACATAACACACAACAACCAACCTATACTATCAAAACCCTTAATCAAGTCCTCTAAAGATAAATACTATTTCAAATTACAAACCTCAATCCACAATCTCCATTTTCTTTAATAAGAAACTCGCATTCATATTTTGGCAAATTCCTTCTTTAAAGGTGTAATCAAAATAGAGTTCGTCATCTTCTATACGTGCATCAAAATAGTAATTTTTGACTTGTGTTAAATCTTGAGCAGCTTCACAAAGACTTAAATCATGCGTCGCAATAATTCCTGTAGATTTTGAGCCTACGAGCTTATCTACAAACTTACGAGAACCTATGGCTTTGTCTGTACTATTGGTTCCTTTTAGGATTTCATCAAGGATAATAAAATAACGATCGTTTTTGATCTCATCTACAATAAACTTAAGACGTTTTAACTCACTAAAGAAGTAACTTTCATCATCTGTCAAGCTATCTGTCGTACGCATACTTGTAATGAGTTTTATAGGCGTATAGGTTGTTTTTTGTGCACATACAGGCAATCCTATATTTCCCATTACGATTTGTAAAGCAACGGTACGCAAAAAGGTACTCTTCCCTGCCATATTTGCGCCTGTAATGATAAAGAATTGTTCTGTATCTATCCTAACATCATTAAGAACTGCTTTTGCAGGATCTAATAAAGGATGCGCTGTTTGCGTTGCTTGAAGGGTTACTTGCGTATCTGTAATCTCTGGATAGTGATGTAGTGGATGATTAAAATCATAATTCCCTAAACTGTTATAGGCATCAAAAAAGGCAATGATCTCAAACCAAATCGCGACATCATCTTTGTGCTTTGCAATCCACGTTTCTATTTGAGAAACAACAGCGAGGTCTCTTATAAAAAGACCATTAGCGACAATACCTACTATGATATTATTACGTTGATCTAACGCATCCAATTGTCTAGAGAATTCACGTAATACGCCAGATGCTTTTTGAGAAGCATTAATGACGTGTTCTCGTTTTTCTTTAAGCAAATCACTTTCAAAGGTTTGTTCTTCTATCTTGCTTAATAATTTATGATACTGATCAAAGGTGCTTTGTATCTTTCCTGTATGTGCGGCAAGTTTATTGATGTTTTTTGCAAATTTACCTATGATCGCCAATCCTGCTAAAAACAATCCTATCAGAAAACCACCGTGTAAAAATCCTAAAAAATAAAGTGCAAATGCGGCTAAAGTGATCCCAGAAAAAATCCTTGCCCCTATTTTACCAGTTGCAGGAACAAATGGAGTGTAGTCTTGTAACCATTGTGTCACCGTCGTTGCGGGAACTTCTGTTTTTACCAAAGATGCTATGGCAGAAAATTGTTGTCTCCATTCTGGAAATGCACTGAGCTCTTCTATTGCTTTTTGTTTTGCAGGAATATGTGTAATCTCATTGGCCTTTACAATCTCAGCAAGCACATCTGATCCACTCTCTAAAGCAGTTCTATTGAGGTATTGAAAGAAAGAACCTCTCCCAAAAAGATCAATATCCTGACTATAAAAATGTTCGGGCTCATGATATTTCTTTCCTGCAGGCAAATCGTAAAAATCACGATTTAATACGCTGAGTTCCGTTTCATTTATAGAAATTAAGGCTTTTAACACATCACGCTTATAGGCAAGTTTCCCATGGCGTACTACCAGAAAAACAAACAATACAATTTCTACGATGAGTACTCCAGTCATGACTTTCCAGAGACCAAATGTGGCGTATATACTCCCTATAATTCCAAAAAATAATAGGACGCGAATGGTACTTGATATATTCAATTGCCTTTTAATCGTCGAAAGTGCATCTTGATGCGTTGCTTTTTGGGCTGTATAAAATTGAGATGGGTTGTTCATTAAATTTTTATGGACATTTATTAGTATTTCCTAGATATTCAGGAAGTAAAACAGTTATAGGTTTTCTAATGCTGCACGAAGTTTTTTTGTCATGTTACTCACGACAAGATCGCACGAATGATCGATGAGTTCTGTAATTAATTTTGGAGGTATTTCTTGTAAAATAAGCGTATTCCAATGTAGTTTACTCATATGAAAAGCACCTGTGATACTTCCATCATATTCTTCTCTTAATACTGCAGAACGTTCAGGGTCGCATTTTAAATTGACAGCCGCCGGAATACTTTCTAAACCACTTAAAGCAAACATCTTTCCCATTACTTTAAAAACAAGTGTTTTCTCGTCAAAAGGGAACTCTTCCGTCACTCCTTTTTTTGCAATACAATAGTTTCTTACGTCTTCAATATGCATGGTTCTCTTTTTACGATATTTATACCATTTACCAATTGAATTTATTGGTA
>JBLHOX010000388.1:0-3491 GCA_047623725.1 Dokdonia sp.
GCATGACCCGATGGATAGCTAGGAAATGCAGGATTAGGCGAATCAATAAACCTTGCTAAATTAGTATCAAAATCTACATTCATATTTGCTCGTATATACGTACTAGGACGTTGGGTATCGTAGGTGTATTTATCATCCCAAGCAGAAACCGCTGCATCATTTATCGCAAAACCAAGCCTAAGTAGAAGTTCTAAAGATTGTTCATACCCTAAATCTGCCTGTTGAATTAATTGATTTGCAATAGAAAATTGCCTTCCTGGAGGACTCATCATCAAACCTTCTACATCGTCAGACCAAAACTCAGCAATCCATAAATCTTCATTATCCTCCTCTTTCGCTGTGGTGGTAATATCATTTACCTCATTCATTGCTATATAATAATCGCTCATTGTATCTATACTATATGCAAAAGATGGAGGTATGCTAGTTGTTTCTTGTGGAGAGATAACAAATGTTCTCACAGTATTCCAATAAGGAAACCAGGCGCTTTCGCCTTCTGCCGCTATCCATAAGCCATCTCCTACTGGTGCGATGTAGGACGCTGGGTTTGGATCTAGAATCTGAGCCTCTGCATCTGTGTCACTTTGACTATAAGAAATAACACGTTCAGCAACATAAGTACCCCATTCTATAGAACTTTCTATTTCAGATTCTGATAAATCTGTAGATAACTCACTTGCTTTTTCGTCTTGTAATATAGCTATAGAAGCTTTAGCATTATTTGATACACTAAACATAAAATGATCTATAATTAAGGCATAACAGGTATTGAGTGCCAAGTCCAAATCTACATTATCTTCTCGTTGATTCACATTGATATTAAATCCTTGCAATCTATCATCGTTTGAGGTGTACCCATCCATAGCTGCTACAGCAGTTTCATATCCTGCTAGATGAATATAGGCTAGCGCTCTTGCTGTTGAATTAGGCCTCATACCATCTGTATAGCGATCTAGATCAAGCCAGAGTGAATTCCAGTCTGTAATAAGTTGTGTCGTGGCATTAGATACTTCTGGCGTATCTATAACAACAGTGTCTTGTGCATCATCATCGTCTGCACATGATTGTAATACTACTACGCTCACTGCAATGGCAAATAGTGTTTTAAAATGGTATCGTTTCATAAGTAATCGTATTATATGGTTAAACAAAGCATACGGGTATCATTTCTGAAATATGTATGCCTTCTTAAGTATTATTTTGGCGCCAAATAATGTTTAAAAAGAGTAGTATTATTTTCATATATGAATGTATAAGGCTATTGCTAGCGTTTATTTTTTTATGAATCTATGGATCTTATCTGTACAAATAACTAACAATTGTAATCGTATCGTATATGTAAAATAGGGTTTTCAGTGAACGGCTATTTCTTTTCTGTGAACGGGAATTAATAGTCAATGAACCAGTATTTGGCAATTGTTGGTTTTAGAGGTTATCGTATGCTTTACGTACTGATTCTATGAAGTCTAAGTACGCTTTCAAGGAGCATCGTGACGCAGAAGTTTATGCTGAGTTTGCCGAAGTGCGAAAGCGTAATTAGACAATATACCTAAACCACAAAGCATTAACATAAGAAGTTCTTATAAAATGAAAAACCATTTTACCAACTTGTATTACTATAATTTCTACTTATTCGAAGGTCTCTTCCTTCTTTTTGGTTTAGGCATATTTTTAAATTCTTCTTCAGAAATAAATCCATCTTCATTGGTATCTACATCTGTAAATTTCTTTTTAAGAGGTCCTTTGACTTCTTCTTGAGATAGTTTCCCATCCTCATTTGCATCCATTTTTTCTAATAATTTAGCGTACGTTGGTGGTTTTTGTGGTCGCTCTCCTTTAGATTGTGCATTTGAAAATCCGATAACAAAGCATACAAGTGCTACTGTAAATAATCCTGTCTTAAAGCTCTTCCTTTTCATATTAAAATTGTTTTACGTTCATAGCTTTGACCATGCATGTCTTGCATAGATTAAAACAGATATGCTGTTTTCAGTGAAGTAGTCATTGTTTTCAGTAAATGGCATCTTAGCTTCTGTAAAAGCCTTGTATAATACTTGTCATACAGGTATCATTAGAAGATTACTAATCTTATTTTACTTTAATTTGCGATATGAAAGCACTGAAGAGAATCATTTTTCAAATCCTTTTTTGGTCTGGCGTGTGGGTCATCATGACACTTGGACACAAAGACATCCTCAATTTTATGGAGCAAAATTGGATGATTTATATACTTCAAATTGCTCTTATTAGTATTGTCACTGTAAGTCTAGTTCCCAACTTTTTAAACAAGAAAAAACAAACTCCTTTTGTCGTACTTGGTCTATGTATAGTTATTGTTTGTGCATTCCTGTCATATCAGTTTTCAGCCGATGGTCCTTTTAAAAATACGCCCAAAGAGTCTCCACAAAATTTTCAAAAAGAGAGACCATTAGATCGTCCAGATGGTCTACGACCAGGACCGCCACCTGAAGGTTTTGAAAAAGACACCCAAGACCGTTTTGACAGACCACCTCCACCAAGAAATCAACAACAAAAACCACCTCCAAACCCTAGAAGAAATCTCACACAATTAGGCAAAACACTTAATTCGCCTTTTCTAATCAACTTCTTATTACTATGCATCACTTTTATCTTAACGACTGCTATAGAGGTTTTTCTCTTTGCTAAAAAGAAAGAAGCTGCATTAATTCTAAGTAAAACAGAGACACTAGAAACAGAACTTAAGCTCTTAAAATCTCAGATCAATCCGCATTTTTTATTCAATGCTTTAAATAATATTTATGCTCTATCTGCGATAGATGCAGGCAAAACACAAGAAAGCATCAGTTATTTATCTAATATGCTACGCTACGTTTTGTATGAATGCGAGCGCCCTTTTGTAACGCTACAAAAAGAGGTAGATTACATAGAAGACTATATCAAGCTATTCTCTTTAAAAAGTAGTAAAACCTACCCTATTGAGACGCATTTTACGATGGCAGATACTTCTATAGTCATTGCTCCTATGCTTTTAATTCCGTTTGTAGAAAATGCATTTAAACATAGTACTATTGAAAGTATAAAAGACACTTTTATTAAAATACACATAGATGCAAATCAAGATACAATTACCTTTAAAATAGAGAACACCATCGCACCGAACAACACGAAAAAAGATGATGTAGGTGGCATTGGATTAGAAAATGTAAAGAAACGATTAGCGATCCTTTATCCAGAAAATCATACATTACACGTCTCCGAAGAAATGAATATCTTTCACGTTGAATTAACGCTCAAAACCAATGCTTAACTGTATTATTATAGACGATGAAGAATTAGCAAGAACCTTGCTAAAAAGCTATGTCAACAAGTTGGACTTTATCGCCTCAAAAGGCGAATTTGAAAACCCTTTAGAAGCATTGTCTTTACTTAAATCTGAAGCTATTGATGTTGTTTTTTTAGACATCCAAATGCCGCAACTTAAAGGAACCGATTTTGCAAAAATGGTTTCT
>JBLHOX010000389.1:0-3449 GCA_047623725.1 Dokdonia sp.
TTTTGCATCTGATCTCTAAACTGGTGCAACGACTCTTTAAAATCTCCACGTACAATCTGACGTATGTGCTCTACGTGTTTATGATACTCTTGCTCTGTTTGTTTTCCTTCGCAACCCCCTTCACAGTTTCCAAGATGATATTCTAAGCATACTTTATATTTTCTCGCTTCTATCTTTTCTTTGGATAGATCGTAATTACAGGTTCTTAATTTGTACAGGTTTTTAATAAGGTCCAGTAAGGTTTTCACGGTTTTCATACTCGTATAAGGGCCATAATACTCACTTCCATCTTTGATCAATCGGCGTGTAGGAAATACTCTTGGAAAACGCTCATTTTTAATACAAATCCAAGGATAGCTTTTATCATCTTTAAGAAGTACATTGTAACGAGGTTGGTACTTCTTAATCAAATTATTTTCAAGAAGCAAGGCATCGGTTTCTGTAGCAACAACAATATGGCGTACCTCGTATATCTTTTTTACCATCGTACGGATACGGCCATTATCGATGGTTTTATTAAAATAAGAAAGCACTCTTTTCTTTAAATTCTTTGCTTTTCCTACATACAATAATTTTTCATCACGATCATAATACTGGTAAATTCCAGGGCTTGTTGGGAGTGTTTTTAATTGTATTTCGAGTTGAGAAAGCGCCATACTCAAAGATATAGATTCTCTTGGATAGACAGGAGATGTTATACCAATTATAACTTAAAATAAACCTATTAATTTGTTTCTATCGCATACATACATTAATAGAAAATAAAACCGTAGTTAAAACTATGCTTTAATTTTCTATTTCATCTGGTCACGATATAATTCAAATTTTTAAGGCTCCCTTTAAATTATAATTGGTATACATAAAAAGTACGCTTTCGCGAAAGCGTACAAAGAACCCTTCCAAAAGGTTAAAAACACTCGAAAAAGAAGTCTTATATAAATTATTTAAAACACATTCATGAAAGATGTAAATTGCAAGAATGATTCCTATAAAAAAGTAATGATTCCACTATAGGTTTTCATTTTTAAATTTCTCTTTTATGAATTTGAAAATACTTTCTCGTAATCCGCATCTATATTCTACAAAACGACTTGTCGAAGCTGGTTTAGAAAGAGGTCATAGCATAGAGGTTATTGATCCTTTAATGTGTGACCTTATTATTGAAAAAAAGAATCCAACGGTCTATTACAAAGGACGTCGTCTTGATACAACAGACGCTATTATTCCTCGTATAGGAGCTTCTATTACGTATTATGGAACTGCCGTTGTAAGACAATTTCAAATGATGGGTGCTTTTACCACCACTACTTCAGAATCTCTTATCATAAGTAGAGATAAGTTACGGAGTTTACAAATTCTTTCTAAAGCAAAATTAGGACTTCCTAAAACTATTTTTACAAATTATTCCAGAGATGTAAGAGAGGCTATACATCACGTAGGTGGTGCTCCTTTAGTTATCAAATTATTAGAAGGAACACAAGGGCTAGGTGTTATTCTTGCAGAAACAGAAAATGCTGCCGTGTCTGTTATAGAAGCCTTTAATGGGCTTGAAGCTAGAGTAATTTTACAAGAATATATCAAAGAAGCGAAGGGAGCAGATTTAAGAGCTTTTATTGTAGATGGTAAAATTGTAGGCGCTATGAAGCGTCAGGCAAAAGAAGGAGAGTTTAGATCCAATTTACACCGAGGCGGCACTGCAGAAATTATTACTCTTTCTGAAGAAGAGCAACAGGTTGCTTTAGAAGCAGTGAATGCTATGGGACTGGGGGTTGCAGGGGTTGATATGTTACAAAGTGCTAGAGGACCTCTCATTCTTGAAGTAAACTCTTCTCCTGGCCTAGAAGGAATAGAAAGAGCTACCGAAACAGACATTGCAGCTGCAATTATTTCCTATATTGAGCGAAATACATAAAGAGATACATGGCATTTATAGATTCAGATAATATATTAACCTTATTAGGGCAAAAAGTGGCTCCTGGTAAAAGTGCTACTATTAATTTTAATCTTGCAAAATTATACACTACCTCATCTGTTGAAATACCTGTTATTGTAGAACGCTCTACAAAACCGGGTCCTATTATATTAATAACATCAGGAATACATGGAGATGAGATAAATGGAGTAGAAATTGTACGTCAGCTTATTGCCAAAAAAATTAATAAACCCCAAAAAGGAACTATTATTTGTATTCCTGTTCTCAATATTTTTGGCTTTTTAGATATGAAACGATCTTTTCCTGATGGAAGAGATTTAAATCGTGTATTTCCAGGAAATCCAAGAGGGTCACTAGCCAGTAGATTTGCGTATCAGTTTGTGAAAAAAATTCTCCCTATTGCAGATTACTGTATGGATTTTCATACAGGTGGTGCTAGCCGATTTAATGCAGCACAAATACGTATAAGTCCTGAAAATAAAGAAGCAATACAATTTGCAGACGTATTTAATGCACCATTTACGTTACACTCAAAAACAATCCCAAAATCATATCGTGCCACATGTGCTAGATTAGGGATTCCTACTTTACTATTTGAAGGAGGTAAATCAAAAGTAAGTGATAAAAAAATTGCAAAAATAGGAGTAGACGGAGCTATTCGTGTATTACATCATTTAGAGATGTTAGGTGTTGATATAGAAGTTCCTTCTAATAGTGCCACCTCTGTTCTTATAGAAGCTACCCGTTGGGTACGTGCCAACTATAGCGGATTAATGCACGCAAAAGTAGTTTGTGGAGAACTCATAGAGAAAGGACAACATATTGCAACAATTACAGATCCGTATGGGAAATTTAGATATCCTGTAAATGCTCCACACAATGGATACATCATAAATGTAAATGAAGCATCTCTTGTGTATCAAGGAGATGCCATCTTTAATATTTCTACAGATAAAACGACTGGACATGGGAAAAATGAAGCTGAGGAAGAAGTATAAAGAACTCCGCAAAAATTTATCTGAAGAGATCATTGATGAAAAAAGCTTTGATATTGCAAACAAGTCTCTAGAACTAGATATCTGGGACCACCAGTATTATCACCTTTTTTTACCAATTGTCAAGCAGAAAGAGGTAGATACCTCTTATATTTTAAATATCCTTCAAGGAAAAGATAAGCATGTGCTTGTTTCTAAAAGTGATTTTAAAACAAATACCATGAAGCATTATTTACTTACAGATGCTACACGATTTGTTGTAAATGCGTATGGAATTCCAGAACCTGAAGATGGTATTGAAATTGACCCTAAAAAAATAGATGTTGTTTTTATCCCTTTACTCGCTTATGACTTAAAAGGAAATAGAATAGGATATGGTAAAGGGTTTTATGATCGGTTTCTGTCTGAATGTAAAAAAGAGGTTATAAAAGTGGGGCTATCTTTTTTTGAACCCGAAGTAGAAGATATATATACAAACGATACAGACATCGCTTTAAACTATGGGGTATCTGATATAAGCA
>JBLHOX010000390.1:0-3447 GCA_047623725.1 Dokdonia sp.
CCTTCATTATGACCGTACTTACGATATCCTAGAATATCAATGAATACATCACGTCCAAACTCCATTCTAAAATCTAATGCAAATGCAAATGCGTGACATACAGCCTCTACATCGTCTGCATTGACGTGAAGTACTGGAGATAAGGTTACTTTCCCTATATCTGTACTATAGGTAGATGATCTTGCATCTAGATAATTTGTTGTAAAACCAACTTGGTTATTTGCGACGATATGAATGGTTCCTCCAGTACGGTATCCGTCTAGTTGTGCCATTTGCACAATCTCGTATACAATCCCTTGACCTGCAATGGCTGCATCGCCATGTATCGCTATGGGAAGAATTGCTTTTTCATTCCCATCTAATTTTGTGTCAATTTTTGCTCTTGTGATTCCTTCAATAACGGCACCTACTGTTTCTAAGTGGGAAGGGTTTGGAGCAAGATCCATACGGATGTTGTTTCCTTTATTGCTTTCGCGAAAGCTAGTCCAACCCATATGGTATTTTACATCTCCATCAAATATCTCTTCTTCATCATACTCTTTACCGTCAAATTCACTAAAAATAGCTTCTGGTGATTTCCCAAAGATATTAGCTAGTACATTTAAACGACCACGATGTGACATTCCTAGTACAAACTGTTGAATTCCTTTTTCAGAACCACGTTCGATAAGAAAATCTAATCCAGGAATTAAAGCATCCAGACCCTCTACAGAAAAACGTTTCTGTCCTACATACTTAGAATGCAAAAAGGTTTCAAAAGAAAAGGCTTGATTTAATTTATGAAGGATATGTTTTTTTTCTTCTCCAGAAAACGAAGGGTGGTTATCATTGTTATTTAACCAGTCCTGAATCCATTTGCGTTCTTCTGGTTTACGTATATACATATACTCAATCCCGATAGCATCACAATAGATAGCTTCCAGATGTCGTACAATTTCGCGTAGACTGGTTTTCCCTAATCCAATAATAGATCCTGCTTCAAATTCTGTGTTTAAGTCTGAATCTGAAAGGCTGAAATTAGATAATTCTAGTGTAGGTTCATATTTGCGACGAGCTCGTACAGGGTTTGTTCTTGTAAAAAGATGTCCTCTGGTACGATATCCATCAATGAGTCGTACTACGTCAAATTCTTTCTTAACACTCTCAGGAATGACAACTTGAGTGCCTCCTACCTCATCAGAAACAGCATCACTGCTTTCCATACCAAAGTCGAATCCTTGAAAAAAGGCTCGCCAACTTGGCTCAACACTATCTGGGTTTTGTAAATACTGATCGTAAAGCTCTGAAAAATAAGCTGTATGGGCTGCGTTTAGAAAAGAAAATCTATCCATTGTTAATTATGATCTATGTCTTACTGACTTATAGATATACAAAAATACGATATTTAACATTTTAGGGTATATAATTCCTATATTTATGAGATTATTTTAACAAACGACCTCATGAAATTAAAAACGACCCTTTCTATTTTCATCATATTTGCTCTTTTTTTTAGTTTTCAACCTGAGGCAATTGCTCAAGACGCCCCTATTCCAAGACAACAAAGTGAGTTCTGGAAGAATGTACGTTTTGGAGGAGGTTTGGGTTTATCTTTTGGCACGAACAACACACAAATTACCGTTGCTCCAAGTGCTATCTATCAATACAATGAGTACATAGCATTTGGTCCTGGAATCAATTTCAATTATCAGAAATTTGGAAATTTCTCATCTACATTATACGGTATAAGTGGGATTTTCTTAGCAAATCCAATTCCTGAAATTCAGCTTTCAGGGGAATTAGAACAATTATTTGGAACACAACGAATTGATGATATAAATGGCGACATATCTGATGATGTAAATAACACCGCTCTTTTCTTAGGTGCTGGTTATCGCTATGGAGGAGTGACTATAGGAGCACGCTACAATGTATTATTTGATAACAATGATGGTATTTACGCAGAGGCTTGGCAGCCTTTTGTAAGAGTGTACTTTTAAATTTCAGGCTAAACCTAAACCGTTCTTTTCATAAGACTATTCCCAAAATCACGCAATAATTGCTTTTTATCTTCAGAAATAGTGACCAGTCCTAAAGATTGAAAAGCGCGTTGGGTATATTTTTCCATTTCTTCTTGTGTCGCTTCTGCTGCGCCACTGTCTATAAATTGCTGCTTTACTGTTTCTATCTTCTCCGTTGGATCACTTGGGGTTATCGAAAACAGATGCTCTAATTGTCTAGCTTCATCTTTACCTGATTTTTGTAAAGCAGTGAGGTATAAAAATGTTTTTTTGTTTTCAATAATATCACCTCCTACTTGTTTTCCAAAGGTCTCAGGATCACCAAAAGCGTCTAAGTAATCGTCTTGTAATTGAAAAGCAATTCCTAAATCCCTTCCATAATTATATATAGAATCCTGACATTCTTTTGAAGCTTCTGCTACAATAGCGCCCATTTTAAGAGCAGTTCCTACAAGAACAGCTGTCTTGTACTCGATCATCATCAAATATTCAGGAATCGTCACATCATCTCGCGTTTCAAAATCAACATCATATTGCTGACCTTCACATACCTCTATGGCTGTTTTTGAAAATAATTTTGCTAATTCAGAAAAAATAATACCGTCATAGTTTTCAAATAACTGATATGCAAGGATAAGCATGGCATCACCAGAGAGAATCCCTGTATTAATATCCCATTTCTCATGTACGGTTTGTTGTCCTCTACGTAAAGGAGCATCATCCATAATATCATCATGAACTAATGAGAAATTATGAAAAATCTCAATAGCCAAAGCTGCATCTAACGCTTTTTGATGCGGTTGATCAAACAACTCTGTTGCCATCAATGCTAATACAGGACGTAATCGTTTCCCTCCTAAATCAAGAATATAATTAATAGGAGCATACAGATTCTTAGGTTCCTTTTCTAAAGAATGCTTACTGAGATAATCTATAAATATGGATGAGTATTCTAATACGGATAACATCTAACAAAAATTTTAAACGCAAAAGTACGCTTTCCCTAGGTTATGGATACACTTACGCTTTCGCGAAAGCATAATCAAATGTTAAAAAATTGTAAAAACTTTGAAAACTTTAATAGTTTTTAAAGTTTCCTCTGTACTTTTGCGTCGCAATATATGAAAGAAAAAATATTACATACTGCTACAGAGTTGTTTTTAAACCAAGGATTTAAAAGCATTACTATGGATGATATTGCCCGAGAAATGGGGATATCAAAAAAGACAATTTATAGTCATTTCAGTAATAAAGAAGCTGTTATTGAAGCTTCTACTGCTGGAATTTTTAATATGATATGTAGTGGTATTGATCTTATCACTGAGGATAAAAAGAATCCTATAGAAGAACTCTATGATATCAAACGCTTTGTTTTAGAGCATTTAAAAGGAGAACGTACCTCTCCTATGTACCAACTTCAAAAGTATTACCCAAGAATTCATAGAAC
>JBLHOX010000391.1:0-3419 GCA_047623725.1 Dokdonia sp.
AGGAAGAAGATATAATAGAATTTATACTTCATATATGTAGGTTATAGGGCTATACCAAAATTACTGATAAACAACAGGATACACAAGAAATAGATTTCATCACTAAAACATATATAATTTTTAGCAAAATTCATACCTTTATATATGCACAAAGTATACATAAAGAGTCCATTAGGAACTTTAGAAATTGAAGGAAATAATGAAGGCATAATAGCCATTAATTTTTTAGATAAAGAAGTTTCTCCAACAGCTATTATACCAGAAAGTTTACAAGAAGCCGTAAGACAACTTGATGAGTATTTTATAAAAAAAAGAACTGTTTTTGAATTAAAACTAAACCCTCAAGGAACTGATTTTCAAACCAGGGTCTGGAGTACATTACAAACCATCGCTTTTGGAAAGACAGCTTCCTACTTAGATATGGCAAAAACACTAGGGGATCCAAAAGTAATTCGTGCAGCGGCAAGCGCAAACGGAAAAAATCCAATATCCATTGTTATTCCTTGCCATCGAGTGATAGGTAGTGATGGCTCACTTACAGGATATGCAGGAGGGCTACATCGTAAAAAATGGCTATTAGAGCACGAAAGCCCTATACGCCAAGGCTCCCTTTTTAATTAAGCAAAATCAATACTAATTTTAAATATATATTCTGTTATTATGAAGTCTATAAAGAAGTTTTTAAAGGGATTCATTAGTGTGATCATCCTTCTCGTTATTATTGCTTATATAACAGATTATGAGTACATTTTGAAAGGAGTGCGGGTGGTTTATATGACAGGACATGTGACCGCTTATATAGATGATTATCCTCATTTTGAAAATGAAAAAATAGCAAATGGCACACCACAACCATGGCCACTACATAAAGCGTATAATAGAACCAAGCCCACTCCTAAGCTACAAGAAACTCACAGTGAACTAGGAACTGTTGCGTTTCTTATCATAAAAAATGATAGTATATGGCATGAGGAGTATGCAGAAGACGATGAAATAACATACGGGCCCACATCAAAAACAAATTCTTTTTCTATGGCAAAAAGTATTACAAGTGCCTTATTAGGAAAAGCTATTAAAGACGGTTATATAAAAAGCTTAGATCAGCCTTTAGGAGACTTTTTTGAGCAATATAACACAAGCACTACGACTGTAGGAGATTTATCTTCTATGTCATCTGGGTTAGATTGGGAAGAAAGCTACACAAGTCCATTTAGTGTAACCGCAAGAGCCTATTATGATGACGATTTAGCGGAGACCATTCTCAATCAAAAAGTAACAGAAGTGCCTGGGGCTTCATTTAAATATCTAAGTGGTAATAGCCAGTTGTTAGGCATGGTACTAGAAAAAGCAACAGGAAAAAAACTAGCCCCCTACCTCTCAGAAAGCTTCTGGAAACCTTTAGGAATGGAACAATCTGCATTATGGCAAATAGATGATGAAGATCACAAATTAGCAAAAACATATTGCTGTATTGGAAGCAACGCTAGAGATTTTGCTAAATTTGGTAAACTCTACAAAGACCAAGGAGAATGGAACGGAAAACAACTCCTAGACTCTTCTTTTGTTTCAAAATCAATACAACCTAGATTTCCAGAAGACGATATGTATGGATATGGATTTTGGCTTAGTAATCACAAAAACAAAAAAATATTTGTAATGCGCGGTATTTTAGGTCAGTATGTAATTACCATCCCAGAAGACAATCTTATTATTGTTAGACTAGGTCACAAAAGAGGGAACTTTGTGTCTGGTGCTTCCTTTACAGAAGATTTTTTCATCTATGTAGATGAAGCGTACGCAATGCTTAAAAAAGTGTAAATCACTATTTTTTGTTATTGGGGCGTGACCTTTATCCTGAAACAAGTTCAGGAATCAGGTCAGGCTTTCCGCTACAATTCCTCCCACACTAAGGTGTGGTGCGGGATTTTCACTGCAATCCTTCACGCAAAAAAACCTAAAAAACTACTTATGAGTACTATATAAAAACACTTTCTTATTTTAGAGCTTTAAATACAACTATGATATCAAAGTTAAAACTAGAAAACATTCTCTTCTTAGATATAGAAACAGTGCCTCAAACCATTGGTTTTGATACGCTAGATGATACCACAAAAACATTATATGCAGATAAAACTAAATACCTGCGTAAAGATGAGTTTACACCAGAAGACTATTATGAACGAGCAGGAATCTGGGCAGAATTCGGGAAAATAATATGTATCTCTGTAGGCTATTTTAAAATAACTGGCGATAATAGATCGTTTAGAACAACCTCTTTTCATGGAGAAGAGCCCACGCTTCTTATAGAATTTAAAAAGTTATTAGAAACACATTTTAATAGACCAAACCACATATTATGCGCACACAACGGAAAAGAATTTGATTTTCCATATATAGCAAGACGCATGATTATATTAGGAATTGAGTTACCTCATAAACTTAATCTATTTGGAAAAAAACCATGGGAAGTACCCCATATTGATACATTAGATTTGTGGAAATTTGGAGATTATAAACACTATACATCGCTTAAATTACTCACCCATATTTTAGGCATTCCTTCACCAAAAGATGATATAGATGGAAGTGAAGTTAGAAACGTATATTATGAAGATAATGATATAGATAGAATCATTATTTATTGTGAAAAAGATACTGTAGCGGTTGCTCAGATTCTTCTTAGATTACGTAATGAGAAACTATTAGAACCACACGAAGTTCTTTCCGTTTAATCCGCATTATGTATTAGAAAATCTATTACATCTTGAAAGCACAAAGTTTTAATACATAATGCGGGTTTAATAAACAGTATAACTCATAAAACAAAAACCCCGGTCAATGACCGGGGTTTTCTATTCATAATTGAATGGTTAGTGTCAAAAAATATATTTATTTTTTGATGAACCTTTTGATCATGGTACTACCATCTACTTCTATTTCTAGAACATAAACACCAGCATCAAGATTTGACACATCTACGGTTTCTGTAAATGCTCCTTTACGTACAACTTGTCCTAGCAGATTGTATATAGTAAGTGTTTGTGCTTCTGCGCCTGTTACCTGTACATTAAGTTGTCCTCTAGTAACTGGGTTAGGGAAGATAGAGAAATCAAACAATGTGTTTTCAGAAATCTCATTTCCTGCTGGAGTAGTTTGACCAAAATTAGCAGAACTACTCACATTTACAATATAATCTTCTACCTCTCCATATTGGAAGCTTTCACAAGCTGTTTGTGCTGCATTATATTTCAGGCTTACACGCATACGTGTGGCTCCTTGAGCCGCTCCTGCGGGTACAGTAATTGTTCCTGATATAGGTGTTGCTTGTGTAGGTGCTTGTGTAAATGCTGTTTCTCCTGCATCTGCAAAGTCACCATCTCTATTCCAATCTATAAATACGGCATACGCTTCATTATAAA
>JBLHOX010000392.1:0-3399 GCA_047623725.1 Dokdonia sp.
AGACATTAGTTTTGTATCCTCTAGCGATGTTCTTGTATATGGCTTTAGGATTTGGGGTGTCATTTTTAATTCTTTTACTTAAAAACTAAATGTCCAGCATCTACATCCATATTCCATTTTGTAAACAAGCCTGTCACTACTGCGACTTTCATTTCTCTACGTCTATGGGTAAGAAAGAAGCAATGATTCAGGCATTGATTCGGGAACTAGCATTACGCAAAGAAGAGTTTCAGGATGAGATTGTAGACTGTATTTATTTTGGTGGAGGTACGCCATCCGTTTTAGAAACACACGAAATTGAACAATTAATAGAGGCGGTCTATGCCCATTATCACGTAAGTGATGATCCAGAAATTACGCTGGAAGCAAATCCCGACGATCTTTCTGAAGAGAAAATAGAAGCCTTGCATGCATCTCCAATTAACCGATTGAGTATTGGCGTGCAATCTTTTTTTGAAGAAGATTTAAAACTCATGAATCGGGCTCATAATGCAACAGAGGCGATAGATTCTATTACGCTTTCGCGAAAGCGGTTTCAGAACATTTCCCTAGATCTTATTTATGGAATTCCAGAAATGAGTAATGCCAGATGGATTGAAAACATCGAAAAAGCACTCGCCTTAGGAGTGCCACACATATCTGCGTATGCACTGACGGTGGAGCCAAAAACAGCGCTCGAAAAATTTATAAAAAAAGGAATCATTCCTCCAGTAAAAGATGAGGTCGCACAGGCACATCATACCATTCTGGTAGAACGCTTGGAAGCAGAAGGGTATCAGAACTACGAGTTTAGTAATTTTGGGAAACCTGGATATTTCTCTCGTAATAATACGGCTTATTGGGAAGGAAAAAATTACATAGGAATTGGCCCAGGAGCGCATAGTTATAACGGAGAACGTCGTGCGTGGAATATCAGTAATAATCCAAAATATATAAAAGCTATTACGCAAGATCAACTCCCACAAGATGTAGAAGCGTTGACAGATACAGATCAATACAATGAGTATGTCATGACCCGATTACGAACGCAGCGTGGGGTTTCGCTTAAAGAAGTACAAACCCTCTTTGGAGAAAAAATGTATAATTACCTTCTTCAACAAGCGCAATCGCATATAGATAATCATCTTTTATTCCAAGAAGAAGATAGAATGTATGTCACCAAAAAAGGAAAATTCCTAAGCGACGGCATCGCAGCAGACTTATTCATGCTGAATTTATTTCAGCATCCTTCTGATGACACCCCTCAGCATCCTTCTGATGACACCCCTCAGCATCCTTCTGATGAAAACTCTAAACTATCTTAGAATGATATCAGGATATTTTTACTTATTAACCAATAAACGTAGAACACTATTATATACTGGCGCAACAAAAAACCTTAAAAAGAGAGTAGATCTTCATAGCTTTGGAAAAGGTGCGTTATTTACCAAGAAATATAGTGTGCAAACATTAGTATATTTTGAAAAGTTTGATGATGTGTCAGAAGCATTTAAAAGAGAAAAACAAATAAAGAATTGGCATAAAGATTGGAAATGGAACTTAATAAAGTCAAAAAATCCTCAGTTAATTGATTTATATTTGAATATAGACTCAGTAACGCCATTTGAGGGTTGCTGAAACAAGTTCAGCATAAATGAAAGCAACCATTACTCATAAAAAACAGACATTCTCTGTAGACTTATTGCAACCTATAGACATTTCGATTCCATTAAGTGATACAGAAAACCCAGGGGCTTGGTATATAGAAAAGCCCACCATCATTCCTGTACAATCAGAAGATTGGATAGGGAAAGTCAGTGAAGGCGGTGATGTAAATTTTAATACCATTACATTCAATCCTCATGCGCACGGGACCCATACAGAATGTGTAGGTCATATTACAGAAAAAGTGCATAGCATCAATAAGCATCTGACGCAATTCTTTTTTGTTGCAGAGCTTATCACAGTCGTATCAGAAGCTAGTGGAGATGATTTGGTGATTTCAAAAAAACAATTGAAACACGCCCTCAACGGTAAAAACCCAGAAGCATTAGTCATCAGAACGATTCCTAATACACACAAGAAAAAAACGAAGAACTGGTCACATACCAACTGGACCTATATAGAAGAAAGTGCTATGGTGTTTTTACGAGAATCAGGTGTAAAACACCTTCTCATAGACCTCCCTAGTGTTGATCGAGAAAAAGACGAAGGAGAGCTAAAAGCCCATAAAGCTTTTTGGGATGTAGATGGCACCATACGAATGGACGCTACCATTACAGAAATGATTTATGTACCTCATAAAATAGAAGATGGACGCTATTTACTCAACTTACAAATTGCACCCTTTGAAAATGATGCAACACCTAGTAAACCTGTGTTATATAAAATGGAATCTTAAAATGGAATTTTGACATATATAGAAACCCAACCACATATAGGAAGGCGTATTACAGCAGGTTTTATTGATTATACGATTATATATCTGTTTTCTTTCTTTATAATTATTTTACTCGGAGTACCTGTACCTGATGGTTCTTATTATGAGTTAAATGGAGTACCTGCTTTAACACCTATAGCTTTTTGGCTGTTAATGACAGTCGGAATAGAGATAACAGTTGGAGCTACGATAGGAAATTTATTATTAGGACTCAAAGCAATCCCTATGAATGGTCAATACAGAAAATTAACTTTTGTAGAATCCTTTAAAAGACACTTACTAGATCCTGTAGATATGATTTTCTTTGGATTTGTTGGTATTATAGTGATCAAAAACACAGAAAAGAATCAACGGATTGGTGATTTGTGGGCAAAAACTATTGTGATAAAATAAAAAGTAATGTTATGAAAACAACCCTTAAACTAGAAGAACTCGCTCAGTTTGGATTAGGTATCTACTTATTTAGTCTACTCCCATTTACGTGGTGGTGGTTTTTAGTATTATTACTGACACCAGATATCGGAATGATAGGGTATGCTTTTGGTAAGAAAGTAGGTGCTTTCTCATACAATCTTTTTCACCATAAAGGGATAGCCATAGGGCTATATCTATTAGGGGTCTATTTCCAAAATGATATCTTGATGCTTATAGGAAGTATACTTTTTGCCCACGCAGCTTTTGATAGAATACTTGGGTATGGTTTAAAATATGAAAAAGGATTTAAATTCACACATTTAGGGGATTTATAAGAATCATCTAAAAGTTTATTAAACATTAATCTTGATTTTATTATTAAGATTATTTAGAATGTTTTTGACTTTCGAAAAGTTGTCGTAAAATGTGAAGCGAGTATTCCGTAGAATTTCGGACTGTCTGAGCGTAGCGAGTTTCTGAAATTCAGGAATTGAGCAATACATTTAGACAAAATTTCGTCTGTCTAGACTCCTTAGTTCCCGCGTAGGCGGGAATCTGTTTCTTTT
>JBLHOX010000393.1:0-3378 GCA_047623725.1 Dokdonia sp.
TCCTAATGGAAAGCCCACAGTAGCTGCTACTTTAATTGGATAGTCTCCGAGGTAATTTCGCGCAAGCGAAACATAACATTCATGTACACATACAGCGTAAAAATGATGGTCAATAGCTTCTTGACAAAGTTTCTTTATGTCATTTATGGTCGCTGTTGGATTGAGTAATGTGTGATCTATATATTGATTGATCTGCATAAAAAATGATTTTATAATAATAATGGTTGTTGGTATTGCTTTATTAAATGTAAGATTTTAGGTAGTGAGAGTTTTATGGAATAGGTCCCAGTGTATGAAGGACATATAACACAGTCATCAAAGTAAAATTCTACAAAATCTCCATTAATCACAAAGTTATTTTTGTAGCCTCTAAAATCCATTTCTGAAAGTTGCCAACAATCATAATACATATCTCCAGAATAAATATCGTTTGCAATAGTTTGATTGATCAGCTCAAAGAGTTCTGTTTCTGCTCCAGGGATAAAAAAATCATCGAAGTATATAAAAGAATGGCTCTCTGTATTATAATTAAGGCAATCAAATGTATAGGCAGAGTGCTTCATACCGGAATAAAAATTTTCCTTATACAGTAAAATACTGATTAGATTATTTGCTGTAGAGTGAAGTTTGTAATCTATGATTCGCTTTTCGCGAAAGCGGTCTATTTTAAGGGTATCACATAAGAGTTCTTTATCTTCTAAAATCTCATTAATAGTTCGCTCAACATTGAGGTAACTCTCTGTAAGGTATGTGTTAAAAACTGCATAGTTAGGGTCTATCTTTTCATTTAAATAAGGGTAGGTGTAATCTAGCACGTATTCGTCATCTTCTTCATATATTTTTTTAGACGTTACGAGTTCTTGAAGTTGTTCTTTTTTATCTTCTTGATCGATAAACTGTTCTTTTTTTATGGAATGTTTTATCGCTTGGTTTTCCAGTATATCCTTATCTATAGTTCTATCAGGAATGGTTGTCGTGATGTCTTCTAGATTATTTTCTGAAGGTGGTTGTACTGTAGGTGGGGTTTCTTTTTTACAAGAATATAGACTTATACAGAGTATAAAGAGGTATAGTGTACGTTTCATAATTAGTCATTTATAAGTAGGTTAAGCTGAGCGAGTAAAATAAGTTCGGATTTATTAAGACCTGAGAAAGCATTGGCAATTGCGCTTGCAGTTTTGATTATTTTTTGACGTATCGTTTCTGTAAATAATGACTTGTTTGCAGTATAATATTCTGTAAAAGCATCATAGCTATCTTGCGCACTGTATACTTCACTATCTAGCCAGTTAAAAACAACTTCTATCTGAAAAGCACTATCAACGCCATAGGCATCAGGTTTATTATCAAGAGAAGTCCAGGTAGAGGAAACAAATTTTTTGAGTGTTTCTACTTCTTCATCTCTAACCGTATTATCAATAAAAGCAACAGCGTAGAATAACTTTCCTAAATTTTGATAGAATAAGACATCTTTTTGTTCTTGAGTTTTCATAGTTGAAAGCATTTGTTGTTGTTCCAAAAGTATCTGTATTGTTTCTATAATTCTATGATATATATCATTTTGGATATGTATTCATAACAAAAGGAATCGTTGCTTTTACAATGTGTAGTGTATCGCTGTTTTTTTTATATTTTTAACTCAGATTCGTTGCTATCCAACATTTATATTGAACAAATATCCCACTAGCGCGGTGAGTCCCATGGCGACAGTGCCCCAGAATGTAATTCGGAGTATTGCTTTTCCGATACTTGAACCCCCTGTTCTCGCAGATAATGCTCCTAAAATGATCAGGAAGAATATCGCAAACCCATAAAGTAAATATTCAATATTCTTTAAGGGAAGAAAGAGCGTTACTAAAAAAGGGAGTAATCCTCCTACTGTAAATGCTGCGCCAGAGGCAAGTGCAGCTTGAATAGGTTTTGCTTGACTAATTTCATTAATTCCTAATTCGTCTCTCACATGTGCTCCAAGGGCGTCATGTGCTGTAAATTCTTTAGCAACTATTAAAGCGGTTTCTTTTTTCAGACCTCGTTTTTCATAAATTTCTGCGAGTCTTTGTAATTCGATTTCGGGCATTTCATGTAGTTCTTGCTTTTCACGTTCGATGTCGGCTTTTTCAACATCTGTTTGTGAACTTACAGAAACATATTCTCCAGCTGCCATAGATAAAGCACCAGCTACTAGTCCAGCTAATGTTGCCAATATAACGGGTTCTCTCATATCACTTGCAGCAGCGACTCCAATGGCAATACTCGCCGTAGATAAAATGCCATCATTAGCACCTAGTACCGCAGCTCTCAACCAATTACTTCTGTGTATGTAATGATTGTCTAAATAATGGTCTAATCCTTCTGTTTCTTCTGTCATCAGTTATATTTTTTAAATTTATACCTGTTTGGTGCATTTTTTATATGCGTTGCTGCTCTCATGTTTTAGTCATTCTCATAAAGCCTTAATCTATTTTTCAGCGCATTCAATTCATTTTGTAACTCCCTTTCTTTTTTTAATAAATTAAACACGACGTCAATGCCTTCAAGGTTTACGTTTAATTCATTGTGAAGTCTGATTATTTTTTCTAAATCCCTAATTTGGTCTTGATGTATAAATTGGTTTTGCTCAATAATTTCGATGTGGATGAGCCCCATTTTGTTTAAGGCATCTACAAACGAAATTTCAATGTTATAATGCAAACAGAGGACTTGTGCTGATATTAAAGGTTTTTCATTCATGCTGCTTTCATTTTTTGTAATTCCTTGAATAGCGCTATTTCTTTTTCACTTAGATCTGTTGGGGTTTTTATATGATACGTGATGATCAAATCCCCAAACGTTCCTTCTTTTTTGTAAATAGGGAATCCTTTTCCTTTCAATTTTACTTTCGATTCATTTTTCGTTTCAGACAGTATCTTTAGTTTGGCCTTACCGTTAAAAGTATCTACGGTGATTTCCCCACCCAAAATAGATGTGTATAGATCCAGATCGACATTTTTATATAGATGATTGCCTTCGCGTTTAAACTGCGTGTGATTATCGATGATAAATTTGATGTATAAATCACCATTTGGTCCTCCATTGATTCCGGAGCCTCCTTTTCCTTTAATTTTTATAACTTGACTGTTCTCAACTCCTGCAGGAATTGTCAGCCTGATTTTTTTATTATTGACTGTTAGGACTTGTTGTTGCGTAGTGTAAACGTCTTTTAAATTCAGGTGTAATTGGGCATTGTAATCCTGACCTTTAAATTTTGGACTACGGCCTTGGCTGTAGGATGATCTTTCCCCTCTAAACATGGAATCAAAAAAATCTGAATATTCTTGCTCTGAAAACCCTTCCTGACCAGATCGACGCTGAGACTGTTGTTGACGCGTGGCTTTTTCA
>JBLHOX010000394.1:0-3362 GCA_047623725.1 Dokdonia sp.
AAATGTCCCAATAGAAAATGCAGGTGCTTTTATAGAAGCTGTAAAAGAATATAAAGAGTAACGTGAACATCAATGCGGTCATAAAATCAATGGATTTTAAGCAACTCTGGAGTCTTGCAGGGCTTTGCTTACGACATCCATTATATGTTTTTCCCACGTACAATGCGACACGTAAAACAGTCAAGATTTGTGACCAAAAGTTTGGAAAAGCACATCATAAAAATGGTCGTGCAAATGCGTTTAGACATGCCTTATGGAATGTACTTATTATTCATACATGCAAACGATGGGCTTCTATGGAGAAAACAGCTGCTTGGGCAAAGCGTATTACCGATTGGCACGAAGATTTTTCAGTAAATCCACCTTTGGCAAGAGCGATGGATTTACATAATAATCATGTAGGACGTACCTTTGCTATGGAACACGAGGATGCAAGCGTGAGCCAACTCATACAATTGGTGATGGTATTGATTCCGCTTTCGCGAAAGCGTACCACTATGGAACAAATGCAGGAGCATCCAGACACATTAACACATATAGAAGATGATTAAAGGCATTATAAACGGACTTAAAACCTATGGCAATTCTTTTGGACTTGTGACAAAACTAGGGCTTTGGAAATACTTTGCGATTCCTATGATTATTAGTTTAATCACAGCGACTCTTGTAGTGGTTGCTGCCTATAGTCTTTCTGATAATATAGGACATTGGATAGAACAAATCTGGCCCTGGGAATGGGGAAAACAAGCCTTTTTTATTTTTGCTGAAATCTTAAGTGCTTTATTTATAGTTGCTATTGGCTTTATACTTTATAAGCACATTGTGATGGCATTAAGCGCTCCTTTTATGAGTCCTGTTTCAGAAAAAATTGAAGCGCATTTATTAGGTACAAATTATACACATAGACAGACTAGTTTTAGTGCTCAATTATGGCGTGGTATCAGAATAAATGTACGTAATCTAAGTATGGAATTACTCTTGACTATTCCTATATTACTTCTGGGATTGATTCCAGTTATCGGAATTCTCTCAACAGTGCTGTTATTTTTAACACAAGCCTATTATGCTGGTTTTGGTAATATGGATTATACATTAGAACGTCATTTCACCTATGAGAAGAGCGTTCAGTTTGTGCGTAATAACAAGGGACAAGCGATAGGAAATGGCATGGTGTTTATGTTGTTTTTATTGATTCCCATCATAGGAGTCATCTTAGTATTACCGCTTTCTGTAACGGCTGCAACAAAACAAACTGTTGGATTATTACCTCCAAGGGAAGATGCAAAACCCATGATAGACCCAACAGATACCAAGCAACTTAAAAATTAGTGATCATAAACTTGCAAGGAATGGTAAAGCAAAAGACCTGCAAGGTATGAGCGAGTAAGAAACCTGCAAAGTATGAGCAAGAATTAGGACCCGCAAGTATGAGCAAGAATTAGGACCTGCAAGGTATGAGCAAAGCGATCCTTGTAGGTCTACATAAAAAGAAGCCATGAAGCTAGAATATATAGAAAAAGATGCAACCTATCACATCTATAACCGTGGCATCAATAGCACACGTATTTTTAAGAATTCTGAAAATAAACGATATTTCCTTTCGCTATTTCAAAAATATCTTAGAGGTAAAGTTAACATATTTGCTTATTGCTTAATGGATAACCATTATCACTTTTTAGTAAAAATTACGGAAGATGAAAATGCAACGACACAGAGTTTCTCAAATCTATTTAACGCCTATGCCAAAGCATTTAATAAACAGGAGAAACGCACAGGAAGTCTTTTTGAAAAGCATTTCAAAAGAAAACGTATTACAGATGAAACGTATCTTACCAATCTATTTTGTTACATACACAACAACCCTGTGAGTACTAAAGAAAACTACCTCTTTTCTTCTTATGTTCATTATCTAGAGCAAACACAACCCGAAGGTTTTATATTAGATAAAACGCTAGCTTTGCAGTTGTTTGATACTATAGAGAATATGAGGCAAGTTACTCAGAGCAGGGTTGGTGATGATGATTCTGTAGTAGTAGACCTACAAGGTCCCCTGCGGGAAGACCTTGCAGGTCAAAACAAAACTGATGCAAATCCACTGGAAAAAATTGAAGATCAATTCAATACTGATTTAAATTCACTAGAAAGCCTTGCTAGTCAAGACAACAATGAGGAAATCTCCTTAAAAAGAAATGCAGATACTACTTTTTCAATGAAACACACTACTATAAAAAACCAATTTGTATCCTACATTCATACGTTACAAGACACCATCACTTCGCGTCTAGAGGAGATAGATGGTAAAGCTACGTTTCAAGAAGATTTATGGAAACGCCCTGAAGGCGGTGGCGGTCGTACACGTGTGATTGAGAATGGGGATGTCTTTGAAAAAGGAGGTGTAAATATCTCTCAGGTACACGGGAAATTACCAGAAACCATGCAACAGTATTTTGGCGTAAAAGATGCCAACTTCTTTGCCTGCGGACTCTCACTCGTATTACATCCTAAAAGTCCGATGGTACCTACCGTACATGCAAATTGGCGTTATTTTGAAATGTACAATAAAGAGGGGGAGATTGTAGATCAGTGGTTTGGAGGAGGGCAAGACTTAACGCCATATTATCTTTTTGATGAGGATGCTATTCATTTTCATACAGTTTGTAAAAAAGCCTGTGATGCACATCACCCTGATTTTTATCCAAAATACAAAGCACGTTGTGATGAATATTTTCACAATGCACATCGCAATGAAGGACGTGGTTTAGGAGGACTGTTTTTTGACTATCTCAAAAAGACAGAAGAACGATCTATGCAAGATTGGTACAACTTTGTCACTACGGTAGGCGATAGCTTTTTAGAAGCCTATACTCCTATAGTAGATCGTAGGAAGGATCTCGCTTTCGCGAAATCGCAAAAAGACTGGCAAGAAGTGCGTCGTGGTCGGTATGTAGAATTTAATCTAGTACACGATAAAGGCACCTTGTTTGGTCTTAAAACTAATGGCCGTATTGAAAGTATCTTAATGAGTCTCCCGCCGGTAGTACAATGGAAATATGACCATCACCCCGAAGAAGGAAGCGAAGAAGCTAGGCTCTTAGAAGTATTAAAGAATCCAAAGGAGTGGGTGTAGATGTAGTGAATATTGAATGTGTTATGATTTAAGTGTTTCTTTTTAAGGTGGTTAAGATTTATTCCCTTATATTTACCTGTATACTAACCTATTAAACACAAAAACCATGTTAAAAAACATCTTAAATCTGAACGGAGTTACATCTCTAAAAAAAGAACAACAACTTCATATTAATGGAGGAATGGCCAATGCTTGTATCCGAGAATGTAGACAAGACTTTGCAGACTGTAGAGAA
>JBLHOX010000395.1:0-3316 GCA_047623725.1 Dokdonia sp.
GAGACCTCAAAAGAGAGTGGAGATACGATTGTACACGGTGTAAGTGGTAAATTAATCAAGCCACAAACGGCAAATCAGCGTAAACTAGTCGAACTTTCTAAGAAGCACGATATGGTATTTGCTATTGGTCCTGCGGGAACGGGTAAAACCTATGTGAGTGTTGCGCTTGCCGTACAAGCACTTAAAGAAAAATCTGTAAAGCGTATTATTTTAACACGTCCAGCGGTAGAAGCAGGGGAGAACCTAGGTTTTTTACCGGGTGATATGAAAGAAAAATTAGATCCGTACATGCAACCGTTGTATGATGCATTACGCGATATGATTCCGAATGAGAAACTGGAAACTTTTATAGAAAAAGGAATCATTCAGATTGCACCTATGGCTTTTATGAGAGGGCGAACCTTAGATAATGCGTATGTGATACTGGATGAGGCTCAAAACACCACGCATGCGCAAATGAAGATGTTCTTGACACGTATGGGACGCAGTGCTAAGTTTGTGATAACAGGAGATCCTGGACAAATAGATTTACCAAGACGTGTCACCAGCGGACTTAAAGAAGCGTTATTGATTCTTAAGAACGTAAAAGGCATTGGGATGATCTATCTGGACGATAAAGATGTGGTACGTCATCCATTGGTCAGAAAGGTTATTGCCGCCTATAAGGATATTGAGAATAGGAATTAAGGTTTAGTTTTCAGTAGCAGGGTGCAGTATACTTGCTTATAGCCTTGTGAAATAGTTAGGTAACTATAAGATGAAAAAAACATTTTATCATTATACATCGATAGAAACATTGGCTCTGATTTTAAAATCAAGACAGATAAAATTCTCACGTCTTGACAAAGTAAATGATATGTCTGAAGCTGAAACCAAAGATTTTGGTAATATGGGACATTTCTATTTTGTCAGCTGTTGGACAAATCAAAAAAAAGAGTCAATTCCATTTTGGAATATGTATACCAAAAACATGAAAGGAGTTAGAATTGAATTACCTTATCCAATGTTAGAAGAGTATTCAAATTCAATTTTAAAAACGCCTGCATACCATGATAAAAATGGAAAGAATTATCTTCTGGGGTATGAGGGTTTTAATAAAATTAAATATCTCAAAAAAAAGAAAAACCCGACAGAAAATTTACATCTACCTGATGAAGAACTCGAAAACACTTTTACGTTTAATCCTTTGATTGGACAGGTGAAAAATGATGTTTGGAAATTCGAATCTGAATGGAGATATAAAATAAATATTTTTTATTTAGAAAAAGAATTTCATGAAAAATCTGACAGAATAATTTCTAGGCCAAGGGTTGACTATAAAAATTATGAGAATAATCCTCAAGAGTTATTTTTTGATATAAATTCAAATTCTTTAAAAAAAATGAAAATTAGGCTAGGACCAAGAGTAACTTTAGCAGAAGAATTAATTGTTCAAGCACTTATTAAGACGTTCAATTCTTCAGCTGAAATTGAAAATAGCGAACTAGAAAAAATTATACGGTAACCAATACCGTATAAAAAAATACTGGTTTTAGCTTACTTTCGAAAAGTCTAACGGATTTTTTAGGTTTGTGTTTTATTTATTAACTTGACTATTCAACCAACACAAATTTGCTTATACAACAACGTTATGAGTACGTTTTATTTTAAGTAATACCGATCACTATTCATTATTTTTGCATTCTTAAACACAACATACAATCAGATTACGACTATGAATACCATTATAGATACCAACTTCAATTTCCCGGGACAAAAAGACTTGTACAAAGGAAAAGTACGTGAAGTATACACGCTTGAGAATGACTTAGTACTCATGGTCGCTACCGATCGTTTGAGTGCTTTTGATGTTGTAATGCCAAAAGGGATTCCGTATAAAGGGCAAATCTTAAATCAGATTGCGACCAAGATGATGAAAGATACAGAAGATCTTGTGCCTAACTGGCTCGTGGCGACTCCAGATCCTAACGTGGCTATAGGAAAACGTTGCGATCCGTTTAAGGTTGAAATGGTGATCCGTGGGTATATGTCTGGTCATGCGGCTCGTGAGTATAAAGCAGGAAAAAGAATCTTATGTGGGGTGTCTATGCCAGAAGGTATGAAAGAAAACGATGCTTTTCCAAGCCCTATTATTACACCAGCGACCAAAGCAGAAATGGGCGATCATGATGAAGATATTTCTCGTGAAGATATCATTAAGAAAGGGATCGTAAGTGAAGCAGATTATATCGTACTAGAAGATTATACACGTAAGCTTTTTCAAAGAGGTTCTGAGATTGCGGCAAGTCGCGGATTGATATTGGTAGATACCAAATATGAATTTGGTAAAACAGCCGATGGCGAGATTGTACTCATCGATGAGATTCATACACCAGATTCTTCTCGTTACTTTTATGCAGATGGGTATGAAGAGCGTCAAGCAAGTGGAGATACTCAGAAACAACTTTCTAAAGAGTTTGTGAGACAATGGTTGATCAGTAATGACTTTCAAGGATTAGAAGGACAAACGGTGCCAGAAATGTCTGATGACTACATAACAACCGTGTCTGATCGTTATATTGAATTGTATGAAAATATTACTGGGGAAGCTTTCGCGAAAGCGGACCTATCTAATATAGATGCCAGAATCGAAAAAAACGTATTAAACTATCTTGGATAGATATACTTTTCAATATCGAGTGCAGATACACATACTATGTTTTGTACTCTGCCTTTGCTATTTTTCTTGTAAGGAAGTAAAAGCACCAGAAAAATCATTTGATACGAAACTACTAAGTAAACATGAAGTTGAGTTTCTAAACTCAACGTTGTGGCTTCCTCCTAATTATGAAAAATTAACCTACGATGCCTTGTTTGAAATCGCAAAGGTGACAGATGATGCTTTAGTAAATATGTTATTGCAATCTGCTAAAGAGTATAGAGATCAAGAAAAGAAACCTGTTTTTTTTAGAGATGAATTTGTGCCTAATAATTTTATAGCGCTGTATCCTAGACTTTATATTTTGTTAAATAAAACAGCAGCATCTTATTATATAAGTGATTTTGCTGCTAGAATGAAAAGAGAGGATCAGCAATATGGACGAACTTCTGAAATTGTTGAAAAACGTATTAAGAGTTTTGGAGGTCATAAAATGGTGAAACTAAAAGTAAAACAGACATTTGCTTTTAGTGATAATCGTCATTTTATGCAATATTTTATAAGTAGTTCGATACGCTCATTTATGGTCATACATATTGATGTCATTAATAGCGATTATGAAGCAAACTTTAAGGAGCTTTCTTTAGGTAGTGACTAATACCCACTTAAAACTTAAAA
>JBLHOX010000396.1:0-3274 GCA_047623725.1 Dokdonia sp.
CCTGCCATTTTTGCTGGCGGTATCGCACTAGAGCAATTATGGTTGTTTATCGTAGCGCCACTTGCAGGAGGTCTTCTTGCTGCTTTGTTGCGTAACGTATTTGTAGACGATTAATAACTTTGTCAATACCTTTTGATAGGAGTTATGTGTTGTAAAGAGTCGCTTTTTAAGTGACTCTTTATGTGTATAGCTTTTTTAAAAAGATAGACCATAATAGCATTAAAATTATTATTTTGTGATCTATAAGATCAATATAAGTATCTAAAATAGTTCATATAATTAATGAATACAGAACAACAAATTACATCCCTACGTAAAGAGCTTCAAGAACATAATCATAGATATTATGTACTTGATAATCCAACGATTGAAGATTTTGAGTTTGATCAAATGCTGAAACAGCTACAAACTTTAGAAGCTGCACACCCTGAATTTGATGATCCTAATTCCCCATCCAGAAGGGTAGGAGGTGACGTTACAAAAAACTTTAATACGGTGGTTCACGAGCATCGTATGTACTCTTTAGATAATTCCTATTCAAAACAGGACTTAGAAGATTGGGAAGTACGTGTTAAAAAACAAGTAGATGGAGATGTCTCTTATACGTGCGAATTAAAATATGATGGTGCTTCTATAAGTCTTACGTATGAAAACGGAGAACTGACTAGAGCGTTAACTAGAGGTGATGGTATTCAGGGAGATGATGTAACGACCAATATAAAAACGATTAAATCTGTTCCTCTAAAATTAACGGGTGACTATCCTCCTAAGTTTGATATTCGAGGAGAGATTATTTTACCGTGGGCTGGATTTCATAAAATGAATGAAGCTAGAGAAGCACAAGGATTGGAACTGTATCGTAATCCTAGAAATACCGCATCAGGAAGTCTTAAATTACAAGACAGTGCTGAGGTAGCAAAACGACCTTTAGGTTGTTTGTTATATAATATTACAGGAAATAATTTAGGTGTCACGAGTCAGATAGAGAGCTTGGAAAAAGCAAGATCTTGGGGCTTTAAAGTACCAGATGCTTCTAAGTTGGTTCACAATATAGAAGAGGTATTGGCCTTTATAAATCACTGGGATGTGGCACGTCATGACTTGCCTTATGAGACAGATGGGGTAGTGGTGAAGGTGAATAATTTACAACAACAAGAAGAGCTAGGTTATACGGCAAAAGCACCTCGTTGGGCAATGGCGTATAAGTTTAAAGCAGAACAAGTGTCTACACGCTTACGCGAAATCACATACCAAGTAGGAAGAACAGGAGCGATCACGCCAGTAGCAAACCTAGAACCTGTAGAGCTTGCTGGAACAACTGTAAAAAGAGCTTCTTTGCATAATGCAGATCAAATCGCAAAACTTGATATTCGGGAAGGAGATGAAGTGTTTGTAGAAAAAGGAGGAGAGATTATCCCAAAAATTATCGCAGTCGATTTGACAAAAAGACCAGCGACTTCTATTCCTACAACCTATATAGCTGAATGTCCAGAATGTGCGACACCATTAGTACGTAAAGAAGGAGAAGCGCAGCATTATTGCCCTAATGAAGCAGGATGTCCTCCACAAATTATAGGAAGGATTCAACATTATATTTCGCGTAAGGCACTGGATATAGAAGGTCTTGGAGGTGAGACAGTTGCTTTGTTAGTAAAAGAAGATTTAATCACAAGTTATGCCGATTTATACGTACTTTCGGTCGAGCAATTATTACCGTTAGAACGGATGGCTCAAAAAAGTGCTGAAAACTTGGTACAAGGAGTACAAGCGTCTACTGGGATTCCTTTTGAGCGCGTGCTTTTTGGTTTAGGAATACGGTATGTAGGAGAGACTGTAGCAAAAAAATTGGCGAAGCATTATAAAGCCATAGATGCGATTGCGATTGCTTCAGAAGAAGACTTGGTGAATGTTGACGAAATAGGGATCAAGATTGCAGAGAGCGTAGTGGCTTTTTTCGCGAAAGCGGAAAACAAAGAACTCATAGAAAGATTAAAAACCTACGGAGTGCAACTGGAGATATCAGCAGAGAAATTGGCTGATCAGTCAGATGTATTAAAAGGGCAGACTTTTGTAGTCTCAGGAGTTTTTGAAATGCCTCGTAATGACTTAAAAAAAATAATAGAAGATAATGGAGGGAAAGTGTCCAGCTCCATTTCTTCAAAAACCTCATTTCTTGTTGCAGGAGATAAAATGGGACCTAGTAAACTTGCAAAAGCAGAAGGATTAGGAATCACGATTATTTCTGAACAAGAATTTTTGAATTTGATTTAATTAAAAAAGTTACATACATAAACGGTAGAGTCTACAGGGCATTAACAATTATAGTAGCTGCGTTTTTAACGCTGGTAACTATATTTTTTGATGTGGCATACACACTTGTGTTTTTTCCTCTGTTTGCTTTCTTTCTATTTTTATATCACTACAAGGCAACAGGTATATTTAGTATTGTTTTTTTGATGTACCTGGTAACATCTATGTTTTCTGAAATTGGATTTTTATATGATTTTGAAACGTATATTAATATCATCTCTCCTCTTCATATAATAAGCCAGATGTGTTTTTTATGGCTTCTAATGCCAGTATTGAAAGTAGATATTAAAAAATTCAGCGCTCATAATCTAACAGAATTGATTGTCGGTTTTCTTGGTCTAAGCTATTTACTAGGGTATGTGTTGTATTTAATTTTTCCTTTAATACCTGATTTGACACTGTTTGTGCCTTCAGTTATTTCATTTTTGGTTATTATCATTGCGTGTATAGGGGTTCCTTCTTTTAATAAGCACCCTGACAATATTATGTTATGGGGAATAGGTGGTGGTTTGATAGCAGAAATGGCGTGCGCCTTTATTTATGAATATGTGTCAGATCTTAGAGCCTTTCTTGTGCTGGCTCATGTTTTTGGAGTCTTTTTAAAGATTGTATTTGCCATGTATCTTACGCGTATTGATGAGATCAAAGATTTTGATGAAGACTACGTATAATTAAATATTGTAAAAGGTGCTGGTATGCTCTGTACCTTTAATAGGATCTATATAAAAATCTACACGACCTAAGTTAATACCACCCCATCCTACTTGATTTACAAGAACAATTTCTCCGTTTTTATTTTGAGTAATGGTAGGTTTTTCTAAAAATGTATGTGTATGCCCTCCTATAATAAGGTCTATGTCTTTAGTAGCAGCTGCTAGTTTAAGATCAGAAATATGCTCTTTGTTATTGTAATCATACCCAAGATGCGATAAGCAAATAATAAGATCACATGCCTCCTCTTCTT
>JBLHOX010000397.1:0-3265 GCA_047623725.1 Dokdonia sp.
CCCCGAACAGAGCGTTATGAACGCAAAACCTCTGACGAGATTGTTATAGAAGTTATGAATGGACCTGTAGACTCAAATTTAGAAAACACTACAGTGACAAGCGATAACACAAATAAACAACAAGTCATCGCTGCAGATAAACAATTTGCATATATCAAATCCACGCCCAATCTTCAATCTGTTTCAAAAAAGCAGTTTTTTAAATCTGGATTGTTTTGGGCATTATTAGGAGGTCCTTTTTTATTGATTCCTATTGCAATGATTGTTCGTAAAAGGCGACAAGCATACACAAGTGATGTACAAGGTAGTCGTATACGTAAAGCAGATAAACTTGCTCGTAAATTTTTAAGCGAAGCCAAGAAAAACTTAGGAAGCCAAAAAGAATTTTACATCGCTATGGAACGTGCCCTTCATAATTATCTTAAGGCAAAACTCAATATTCAAACAGGTGATATGAGTAAAGATCGTATTACGAGATTGCTTAAAGAACGAGAAGTAGACGAATCGACAAATATAGAATTTATTGGTCTTTTAGAAAGTTGCGAGTTTGCTAGGTATACTCCTTCAAATACGGTGGCTATGCAACAAGATTATGATAAAGCAGTTCGTGTAATATCAACCATGGATAAACAGTTATAAGATGACAAAAATTTCAAAATTCATTCTTGTTGTCGTAACTTTTCTTTTAAGTTTCACAACCTATGCACAACAAACAGAGCTTCTCTTTAAAGCGGGTAACGAGCATTATGCCCAAGGTAGATTTCAAGAAGCAATAGATGCTTATAAGAGAATATTAGATCAAAAGGTAGAATCTGCTGCTGTATATTTTAATCTTGCAAATGCACATTATAAATTAAATAATGTGGCTCCTACGGTCTATTATTATGAAAAAGCATTGCAACTTGCTCCTGCAGATCCAGATATACGTAATAATGCTGCTTTTGCAGAAAACATGAAAATAGATGCTATAGAGCCACTTCCTAAGAATACGCTTCAAGAATGGATCAATAGTGTGATAAAGCTATTTACAATTGATGGATGGGCAAAAGCTGCTATTCTATGTATCATTCTTTTTGTACTTGCTTTTCTAGGCTATTATTTTGCATATAGCACGACTAAAAAACGTCTGTTCTTTATCTCATCGATTGTAGTATTAATTTTAGGTATTTTAAGTGTGAGTTTTGCGTATACCGCTTTCGCGAAAGCGCAACAAGACCATCCAGCGATTGTATTTACCCCTGAGGTAGAAGTAAAGAGTGAACCGAATCTCTCCAGTACGCTCGCTTTTACACTACACGAAGGCACTAAAGTATTTGTCCTAGAAGAAGTAAATGAATGGAACCGAATCAAGCTTATAGACGGTAAAACAGGTTGGATTCCAAAAGGAGACATCAGGGTGTTAAACAATTTTTAAAAATACTTTAACAAAAACATATCTTAAAATCATTTACTTTTACACTCTTGCAAAATCTTTTAACCATATCGTTAGCTTTCATGTTGTCCTTATCTATATTGGGACCTTCCTTCATGGTGCTTATAGATAGCCATGCTGATATTGAAATTGCGTTAGATCTTGGTGAAGATGAAAACAAAAAAGAAACAAAAAAAGAACTTGATGAGAAAAAAACGTTCTTTCAGCTACACACAACACTCGCTTTAGCTAAAAATTGCCATCAAAACTTGCAAAACAATCATATACTACATCAATATAGAAATCATATCATTGATGTACAATCTCCTCCTCCAAAACACACTGTTTAGATTTTAAAATTGTACATCTTTATAGGAATGAAGTACCAAGTTATTTCCTGTTTAGAACACGTACCCATTATTATTTTAAACTAAACAGCTATGCGCTTCTAGCCATAGCACTATATTATGTATCATGTTCAAATATTTAAAGAACGATCTACCAGCTAGTGTCGTTGTATTTTTTGTAGCACTCCCTTTATGTCTCGGGATTGCTCTTGCCAGTGGCGCACCTCTTTTTTCTGGAGTTATTGCAGGAATTATCGGAGGTATTGTCGTAGGCTTTTTAAGTGGCTCTCAAATAGGTGTTAGTGGTCCTGCCGCAGGACTCGCAGCTATTGTTCTTACGGCTATTTCGGCGCTAGGAGGTTATGAAAACTTTTTGGCCGCGGTCGTTCTAGGTGGAGTCATCCAATTAGTTTTTGGCTTTTTAAAAGCTGGGGTCATTGGATATTATTTCCCATCTTCTGTTATAAAAGGAATGCTTACGGGAATTGGGATTATTATTATTTTTAAACAAATACCACATTTCTTTGGATACGATGGGGATCCAGAAGGTGATTTTGCTTTCTCACAAATGGATGGAGAAAACACACTCTCTGAGCTAGGAAATATGCTAAGTTCTATAAGTATCGGAGCTACCATCATTGCTTTTATTTCCTTAGGAATCTTAATTCTATGGAGTAATGTCCTTTCAAAAAAAGGAAAGTTTTTTAAATTAATACAAGGCCCTCTTGTAGCTGTGGCTGTAGGGATTATGTATTACGTTTTCACAAAAGGCACAGGTGTCGAAATACAAGCTGAGCACCTTGTGAGTGTTCCCGTTCCTGACAGCTTAGATAGCTTTTTAGGTCAGTTTGCCTTTCCAAATTTTGCAGTGATCACTCGTCCAGATGTTATACTTACTGGTTTTACCATTGCTCTCGTAGCCAGTCTTGAAACCCTACTTTGTGTAGAAGCTACAGATAAGTTAGATCCAGCAAAAAGAGTCACGCCAACCAATAGAGAATTACTTGCACAAGGTACCGGAAACATTCTTTCAGGATTAGTAGGAGGTTTACCTATAACACAAGTAATTGTTCGTAGTTCTGCAAACATACAATCTGGAGGGAAAACAAAAATGGCTGCGATTATTCATGGTTTCTTATTATTAATCTCTGTCATCCTTATTCCAACATTACTTAATAAAATTCCGCTTTCTGTTCTTGCTGCTATTTTATTAATTGTAGGGTATAAATTAGCAAAACCATCTACGTTTAAAGCAATGTGGAATGCTGGATGGAAACAGTTTGTTCCTTTTATTGTTACCGTAGTAGGAATCTTTTTTATAGATCTCTTATGGGGGATAGGTCTTGGACTTTCTGTAGGGATTGTTGTGGTATTATTTAAGAGTTATCAAAACTCACATTTTTTACATAAAGAAGATGTCAGTAATGGAAAACAAAAAATGAAAATGACACTTGCAGAAGAAGTAACCTTCTTCAATAAAGGAGCTATATTAAAAGAATTAGACCAA
>JBLHOX010000398.1:0-3254 GCA_047623725.1 Dokdonia sp.
ACCAATACGAAGCTATGACCACTTTATGTCAAGAAAAAAATGGAAGCTTTATATATGCATCAAATTTTAGTATTGGTGTCAATATCTTTTTTGAAATCAATAAAAAACTAGCACAGTACATGGCGCCACATCCTAGTTATAAAGTAGCTATGGAAGAAATCCATCATACTCAAAAACTAGATGCTCCGAGCGGTACTGCTATTACCCTAGCTAAAGGTATTATAGATGCTGGACATTATACGCATTGGAAAGAAACAGATACAAACGTTGCTCCACTACAAGAGAATAGTATTCCTATTGTTTCAAAAAGAGAAGGAACGGTGCCTGGTACTCATATCATTACTTATAAAAACGAAATAGATACAGTACAACTTTATCATGAAGCACATTCTAGATTAGGATTTGCTCAAGGTGCTCTTGTTGCTGCGTTATGGCTTGTTGGGAAAAAAGGAGTTTTTTCTATGGCCGATGTATTAAATATTTCTTAATTGCGTAACATCAACTAATATTAAGACACTAACTACCCATAAATACAATATATCATGACAATTACACAATGGTTTATTTTCTTTCTAGCCGTACAAGTCATTCACTTTTTAGGGACTTGGAAATTATATGTAAGAGCTGGAAGGCAAGCTTGGGAGGCAGCAGTACCTGTTTACAACGCAGTAATACTCATGAAGATCATCAACCGTCCTTGGTGGTGGACGATTTTACTTTTTGTGCCTATTGTCAACTTAATTATGTTTCCAGTTGTATGGACAGAAACAGCAAGAAGCTATGGATTTAACACCTATAAAGACACGGCACTCGTTGTTTTAACATGTGGATTATATCTATTTTATATCAACTACGCGACAGATGCGGCTTATATTAAAGAGAGAGACTTAAATCCAAAAAGCAGTAGTGGAGAATGGGTAAGTTCTATTCTTTTTGCTATCGTAGCAGCAACCATTGTGCATACGTATTTTATGCAACCTTTTACAATACCTACTTCATCGTTAGAAAAAACATTACTAGTTGGAGATTACTTATTTGTAAGTAAGTTTCATTATGGTGCTAGAGCGCCTATGACAACTGTAGCAACACCTATGCTTCACGATGCAATACCATTTACGGGAGCAAAGTCATACGCATCTTCACCTGAGTTACCCTATTTTAGAATTCCTGGATTTCAAAAAATAAAACAAAATGACATTGTAGTCTTCAGCTGGCCAGTAGATACATTAACTGTTATTACTGATACTTCTAGTGAGGCTATTTACAAGCCTGTAGATAAGAAATCAAATTACGTAAAGCGTTGTGTTGGACTACCGGGAGATTCTTTAGAAGTACGTGATGGGTATGTATATACAAATGGTGTAAAAAACGAACTCCCAGACAGAGCTAGGTTGCAGTTTTCATACATAGTAGAAACTAAATCAGAAATCCCTAGACGTATCTTTATAAATCGTTATGATATTACAGATGATATAGAATACATTAGAGGCAGAGGTTATTTCATAAAAGCCGCAACAGATGAAGCTATAGCTAGATTAGAAAACCATCCAGATGTCATAAATATTACTAAAAATACGTTTGAAGGTGGAGATCAGGGTTTATTTCCCCGTGCTAATGAAAATACATGGAGTACACACAATTATGGCCCTATATACATTCCAGAACAAGGGAACACAGTAGCTATTAACCCTAACACTATTCCTTCTTACAAACGTATTATAGAAGTATATGAAGGTTCTGAAATGGGAATAGATAATGATATACGCATAAACGGTACTGAAGTTACTTTAAACGGAGCTCCTATTACAGAATATACGTTTAAGCAAGATTACTATTGGATGATGGGAGATAACCGTCATAATTCTCAAGATGCAAGGATGTGGGGATATACACCCTACACACATGTTGTAGGGAAGCCAGTGTTTGTATGGTTTAGTTTGGATCCAAATAAAAATGGTTTTTTGAATCGTATACGATGGGATCGTGTGTTTACTACGGTAGGCGGAGATGGGAAGCTCACAAGTTACCGTTATCATTTCTTAGGATTTCTTATCTTATATTTTGGATTTAATTTCTTCAGAAATAAAAAGAAAAAACAGAAAGCGTAAGTAAAAGGATACTATGAGCAAAAAAAAGAAAATACTATTAAGTATAGCTATCGTCTTTTTTGGGATATTAATTTCCTATCAATTTGTTGGGTCCAAAGGGTATCTAAAAGTATATAAAATACCTACAACCGCATCTTCTCCTACACTAGAACCTGGAGATTATATTTTAGTTTCCAATCTTGTCCCTACAAAGAATAATGATTATGTTGTTTTTAAGAGATTTGATGAAAATTTTGGAATGGGAAATTATGTGTTTCGAATGATTGCAAAAGAAGGAGATACACTTTCTATCATTAATGGCGCTACCTTTGTAAATAATGTAAACACTGATAAAGACATTCGCACGAAGCATGCATATAAAATGCATAAAGACGTATTGAATAAACAACGCTTTTTACAAGAAAATAATGACTATTATCAAATTTCAAACGATTCCATTTTTATTTTTTTAGAAGATCAAATAGCTAAGTCCATATCTAAAAAAGTTATAAAGGCTGATGCCATTAGCCCCAAAAAAGTACATGAGACATTTCCCGAAGAATGGAATTCATATACTTTTGGGCCATTAATCATCCCAGAAAATACGTTTTTTGTTATGGGAGATAATAGAGATAATGCTATGGATTCTAGATTTATTGGATTGATAGATCAAAATAACTATGTTGGTAAAGCAATAAACGTAAATTAACCTTGAAAACAATTCTCTTACATCCTGGCTATTGTATGCCCATTGTTCATTATGCGTGTATCGCTCAAGCGGATCATGTGATTTTTGAAGCGCTAGATAATTATCAAAAACAATCATATCGAACACGAACAAAAATTGCAACGGCTAATGGAATGTTACAACTAACCATTCCAATAGTACACAATAGCGGTTCAGGAAGGCACCAACTTACCTTTGCTGTAAAATTAGAAAATAAATTTCACTGGCAGCGTGATCATTGGAGATCTTTAAAAATAGCATATCAAACCTCTCCTTATTTTGAATATTATGAAGATGCTTTTGAACCTTTGTATACGACCATTTATGAAAGGTTAATTGATTTTAACTTAGCCTGTCATGAGTGTATTATGGAGTGTCTACAGTTAGAAAAGGAAATTACATACACAGAAGAGTATTTTAGGCATCCAAAGCCTCCTATT
>JBLHOX010000399.1:0-3238 GCA_047623725.1 Dokdonia sp.
CAAATGAGGAAGTAATTAGAGAATATGTAAAAAATCAAGGTATGGAAAAAGAATACAGAAAAATACATTCAAATCAACTAACATTGTTTTGATACCTCGATGGCTCTGCCTCGGGGTAGTTCATTAACCTCAATACAGTAGATGCACTTATAGATTCAGATCCTGTAAAAGCAAAGGCCTATATTGCTCGTTTATCTTCATTGTATAGATATTTAATCACTACGAGAGAAGATGATATCGTCACATTAACTGAAGAGCTTACGATGGTAAAGGATTACTTTTATTTAATCAAAACTAGATTTGGAGAAGCCTATACCTTTGAGATAGATGAAGCGTACGCTTTTAAGGAGTATAACGACGCAGAAGTTTATACTGAGCAGGGCCGAAGTGCGAAAGCATATATCCCATCAGGAGCACTTCAAACAGTGATTGAAAATGTCGTAAAGCATAATAAAGTAATTCACGGAAAGCCCGTAGATACGCTACTTAAAATCACGAAAGATGCGGTTATACTGACCAACACAAAGAGCACGATGGCTAAACATACTATTGAATCTTTGGGCACAGGACTTAAAAACCTAAAAGAGCGTTATGAACTATTACTTGATAAAACGATCTTCATTCAAGAGACTGACACTCATTTTGAAGTAAGATTACCACTTGTAAACGTAACAACAACCTCATAATGCATATTCTCATTATAGAAGACGAAATACCAGCTTTTGAGAAATTGCGAACACATATAGCGCTTTATTTAAAAGATGACTTTACGTATGATTGGGCAAGATCGGTCACAGAAACGATTCATTTTTTAGAATCCCATGCCTACGATCTTATTTTCTCAGATATCCAATTGCTAGATGGTAATTCCTTTGAAGTATTTGAAAAAGTCACCATTACAACGCCTATTATATTTTGCTCTGCGTATGATGAATACCTTTTTAAAGCCTTTAAAAGTAATGGGATTTCTTATATTTTAAAACCGTATAATCAGGAAGATATTACACAAGCTTTTGAGAAGTATAGCACCCTTTTTAATTCACCACACACTACGTATGATAGTAAAGTGTTTCATGAGATAAAGAGCGAAATTATCACAAAATCAGATATTTACAAAAAGAGATTTGTCATTAAGAGTAAAAAAGGAATTCACTTATTAGAAACAGCAAAAATTACAATTGTTCTCGCCGAAGGTGATTTTTGTAAACTCATAGACAGTGATGGCAAAACACATCTGTATTCTCAAAACATAGGAAGTATATATGCAAGTCTTGACCCTTCAAAATTCTTTCGTATTAATAGAAGTCAGTTAGTACAACTGGACTATATTTTGGAAATGGAAAACCACTTCAAAAATAGATTGTTACTTACCGTACAAGGTGTCAAAGAAAAAGTGATGACGAGTTCTGGTACGACGGCAAATTTTAGACTTTGGTTAGATAGATAATCCATTCTAACCCAGATTATGCGATAGAACTTCGTGATGAGGTTTGAAAGTACCATAAAATAAGATGTTTTATCAATCTAACCATAGCATCGCTATGGTTAGATTGAAAAGCCTGTACTCAGCTTGACTGTGTATCTAGTGAAGTGTATTATTTTGCAGTAGTTTCAGATCGTAATAGATTTTCTATTACTAGTGTCCGATTAAAATGTATATACATCTATTAAGGCTATATATAGTAGGTATTACACAGGCTTTTAATGAATAAACCCTGCTTGTCCTTGACATTAGTATCTTAGGTGGAGGTAAAGAAAACATATTTATGTACAGCTAGTTCTCAAATGATTAACAATTTGTCTTATGTCTAACAGCGAAGCGGTCTTATGTCTTAGTCGGACACGACTAATTTTCTATTGCATAATCTGGGTTTAAATATGCTGTATGCTCATTCGACTTAATTTAAACCCTGTTTACCAGTTTCTGTTTTAATAAACAGCTTCATTTGTTCATTTTTGTAGGGTATTCATCAAAAAACAACAATCTATGACCACCCTTATTAAATGTATTATTCTATTATTTGTAAGTGTATCTACACATGCGCAGATTATCAAAACGCCTACGGGTCAAACAATTTCTACCGCTTCTATAGATGCCTTTTTTGCAAAACAAATGGAAGCTACGGGGACTCCTGGCATTTCACTCGCTATTATAAACGATGGCAAAATCGCTTATCATACCGTAAAAGGGTATAGTGCCCCAGAAACACCTATGACCAGAAAAACTATTTTTGAAGGCGCTTCACTTTCAAAACCGCTTTTTGCATTTTTTGTGATGCAACTTGTAGAACAAGGTGTTCTTGATTTAGACACTCCTTTGCATAGGTATTTACCGTACGAAGATATTGCTAATGACGAGCGATATAAGAAGATCACAGCGCGTATCGTATTATCTCATACCACGGGATTTCCAAATTGGCGAGATCAAGATGGGAGGAAAGGCCTTACGATAGATTTTGAACCAGGCACACAGTTTCAATATTCTGGAGAAGGGTATCAATACTTAGCATTGGTATTACAAAAGTTGCTAAAAACCGATGTAAAGGGCTTGCAAAAGCGATTTCATAAACAAGTAACAAAACCATTTGATCTTAAGGTAACGCGTTACATTCCTAATGGTAAGAATCAAAAAAACAAAGCACAGGCATTTAAGAATGACGCTTGGTTGCCGGTAAGTAATCAAGGAGCTAAAGAATTTGGCGCTGCCTACGGAGTTAATTCTGAAGCAAAAGATTGGGCAACCCTTATCATTGCCTGGATGAACAAAGAAGGATTGAGCAAAGAAGGGTATGAAGAATTATTTAAGAGACAAACAGCATTGCCTGATTATAATCCAAGTAGAGCTACAGGAATCACGCATCTGACCCTAGGTTTTTATACAGGTGCTTTCCCTTTTGGTAATGTCTATGGGCATGGAGGAAATAACGATAAAGAATTTACCTCTTTATTTTTCTTTCAACCAGAAAGCAAGTGGGGAGCGATACTATTTACAAACGCTGGTTTTGGAGAGCAAATGGGCTTAGATTTTTTTCAATTTATGCTTACGACAGGAAAATAGAAAGCAAAAAAAATGCTCTTGTAATCATTTGATTATAAGAGCATTTTTTAAGGTTTAAACCTATTTATTTTATGGCTTTAATATCAGAATCTCCACGTGAACTCTGTCTCACTTTAGAAGGATTGCCTGCATAACGTAATTCGCTATCCCCATTTGCAGTAGCATCTAGTGTATTTGTAA
>JBLHOX010000400.1:0-3237 GCA_047623725.1 Dokdonia sp.
AGGAATTATGACGAGGTTATCTATATGACTCCCGATGGGGAAACATTGAATCAAGGCATTGCTAATCAAATTTCATTGAAAGAAAACATCATTATTCTTTGTGGTCATTATAAAGGAGTAGATCAGCGAGTACGTGATCACTTTATTACTAGAGAAATATCTGTTGGAGATTTTGTTCTTAGCGGCGGTGAGTTGGCAGCAGCAATTGTTTGCGACGCCGTTATCCGACTAATTCCCGGGGTATTAGGAAATGAAACTAGCGCCTTAACAGATTCCTTTCAAGATGATTTACTAGCCCCGCCTATCTATACGAGGCCTTCAGAATACAAAGGCTGGAAAGTTCCTGATATTTTACTAAGCGGTCATACCTCAAAAATTGAAGCTTGGCGAGAAGATGAAGCGCATAAAAGAACCGAAGAGCTTCGTCCAGATTTATTGGAAGAATAAAAAATCCTAACATCCTTGTGAATCGAAGTACTCATAAAAAAGTAGAAACTTATTCTGTTCCTTCGATGGATCGTAGAATTCGTCTTTCGGATGTAGCAGCCGGAACCTTCAAAACAATTCTATCTCGGAAAAGTTTTAAAAGAGCAATCAAAACTGGACTCGTTACCTTGAACGGTAAAATTGCCGTAACAGCCGACTATATTACGGGCGGTGAAGTTATTGAGTTGTTTCAAAATCCACTCCAAAATAATAAACCGACAATAGATCTAAAATTAGATGTCATTTTTGAAGATGATTACCTAGCTATTGTTTACAAACCAGCTGGAATTGTTGTAAGTGGGAATAGAAAATATACTTTAGAAAATGCACTAGAATACAACCTAGTTAGAAGCACACAAGAAGATGCCTTATCTAGACCAGAACCGGTTCATCGATTGGACTACCCTACAAGTGGCCTTTTAGTTATTGGAAAAACATCACGAGCACTTATTGCACTGAATAAAATGTTTGAAGAAAAGACTATTCAGAAGACATATCACGCAATTACCATAGGTGTTATGGCAGATGATGGCGTCGTCGAAGAACAGATAGAAAACAAAAACGCTAAAACAAGCTTTCAGATTTTAAAAAGAATCGAATCACGAAAATACAAATCCCTTAATCTTATAAAACTAACTCCTTTTACTGGTAGAAAACACCAATTAAGAATTCATTTAGCATCTATTGGCAGTCCAATTCTAGGAGACAGTAAATATGGAAATGAAGGACTAATTGGTAGTGGAAATGGCCTATATCTGCATGCATCTGGACTCACTTTCATACATCCTGTAACCTGCAAACAAATTTCAAAGAACATCCCCTTGACGAAAAAATTTTTAAAATTATTTCCTCGCTCTTAAGATATGGGTTATCAAAAGATGCCCACAACCACTTTTACGAAACCCGCTAGTGTTCATAAACACATTTGAACCAAGCACTTACAAGGCAAAAGCAAGGACGAGGACCTTTATTTAAAATATTCGAATAAAACGCTGAGTTATCAAGATAGAATACTTAATTTTGCATCCACTTAATCCAACCTCTGGCGAAAAACGCGAATGTTGTTTTAATAAAACTTTATTAGAAAATAAAAATGGAAGAGTTAATTAAATTTGTTCAAGACGAATTTGTTGCGACAAAAGATTTTCCTCAATTCGGAGCTGGTGATACGATTACCGTATACTATGAAATCCGTGAAGGTGAAAAAACAAGAACTCAGTTCTTTAAAGGAGTGGTAATTCAGGTTAAAGGTACTGGAAGTACTCAAACCTTTACTATTAGAAAGATGTCAGGTACTGTAGGTGTTGAGCGTATTTTCCCAGTGAATTTACCCGCACTTCAAAAAATAGAGATCAATAAGAAAGGTAGTGTACGTAGAAAACGTATCTACTACTTCAGGGAACTTACAGGTAAAAAAGCTAGAATCAAGGAGAAAAGATACTAGTCTAATCCACAAAGTTAGTTTAAAGCCTTCAAGTTTTCTTGAAGGCTTTTTTATGAACAATTGTTAAAAACCATAGTTCATAACATGTTAATACATAAATCCTTATAAATAATTGTTTTTAATATTCTTGACGTATCTTTATTTCATCAAAATGATATAACAGTCCTTTTGCTAGTATAGAGAAACGTACTTTATATGCTTTTTTTAATTGCTTGAAACCAGAATGAAACTAGTTTCCGTACTGGTGGAGATTAAGAAAAGTTTGAGGTTTTATTTTGAGATAGATTAGCTGTTAGTTAATAGATTGACGAAGAAAGGTCTCGTTGGAATAAGTCACAACTGCAAGCTTATAATAAACTTGCCTTGAATGTAAAAATTAGTTGGTAACGGTTTATTTCATCAAGAAGCCATATCACAGTAGAGATACGATGATATGGCTTCTTTTATTTTCAAGGCTTTCCTAGCAAAATATAACTCTCCACTCTTTTCAAAAATTATTCAAATCGCTATATTTGCATTTCCTTAAAAAACATTCTTTATGACAAAAGCAGCAAAAATTATTTATACCCAAACTGATGAGGCCCCGGCTCTTGCAACTCGCTCCCTTTTACCAATTATTAAGGCCTTCACCAGACCGTCTCAAATATCGATTGAGACTCGGGATATATCTTTAGCTGCACGGATTCTAGCCCATTTCCCAGAGTACCTTACTGAAGCACAACGCGTAGATGATTCTTTGAGCGAACTCGGAGAACTAGCAAAATCACCTGAAGCAAACATCATCAAACTTCCAAATATTAGTGCTTCCGTGCCTCAACTTATAGAGGCCATTACTGAATTACAATCAAAAGGTTATAAGCTTCCTGACTATCCAGAAGATCCTAAAAATGATGAAGACAAAGAGGTAAAAGCAAAATATAACAAGGTAAAAGGTAGTGCAGTAAACCCTGTACTTCGTGAAGGTAATAGTGACCGTCGTGCACCGAAAGCTGTTAAGAATTACGCCAAGAAAAACCCGCACAGTATGGGAGCCTGGTCTGCCGATTCAAAAACACATGTTTCTACAATGTCTCATGGTGATTTTATGCATAATGAGAAGTCGGTAACAATTCAAGGAAATAAAAGTCTTTCCATTGTTTTAACCACCGTCGATGGCAACCAAATAATTCTAAAGGAGAATTTAGCTGTCCTAGATGGTGAAATTATCGACGCGACAGTTTTGAATAAGAAAGCCTTACTTGATTTTTTAGAAGCCCAGATTCAGGATGCTAAAGAAAAAGATGTTCTCTTTTCATTGCATATGAAGG
>JBLHOX010000401.1:0-3234 GCA_047623725.1 Dokdonia sp.
TTATCGCTATTAGCGTACGGGTTTGATGCTTTAATTAATTTTCCGCTTGAGAGAACCCCTATTCAAGGACATTTTGTGGTGCTTGCATCTTTAATTCTTGCCTTCTTTTATAGTATCTATAAAAAGGAGGATGCTAAGAAAGTGGTGATAGGAATGCCTGTGATTATTGTGTTAGCTGTTTTCGCTTTAAGCGCATCTATTATTACGTACATAAAATATAAGTCGTATGTAACACAAAATTATGTGCTTGCCGATACAACGGGTAAAAATCTTATGAAAGACACGTATGTCATGTCTTATGATAAAGTTGCAAAGGATCTCTCAGGATTTTTTAGCTTGGCAGGTGTAGGAAGACCTAATGAGCATGTAAAGGGAATGTATGCTATGAGTGAAGGTAGGCTTGATAAGGCATTATCTCATCTAGATAAAGCTATAGAGGAGGCTCCTAATCATTTTGAATCTACGATGCTAAAAGGTATTATTTACGGTCAACGTAAGATAAATAATGATAGTGCTATTTTTTATGCAAATATTGGCTTTGAAAAATTTCCGGCTATAAAAAATAATTATATCATCCTATTGAATGCTTACAGAGCCAAAGGGGATACGATAAGCTATTTTAAGACAATCGATACCTTTTTAGAACGCAGTCCTGATGACATAAGTCAATGGCAATTAAAGAGTCAACGTGTCATGGATTTTTATAATGATACAGATGGCGCTATTGCAGTAATCGATGAGGCATTGGAGAAAAACCCTGACAATCAGACATTAATTGCATATAGAGAAAAATATACTGTAAAGAATAATGCCACAGATATAAAAGATTGGTATGCAAAGGCGTTTGAATTTATAAAACAAAAAAAGTATACAGAGGCCAAAGTGGAGTTTTTAAAGATCCTAGAGGTGACACCATCTAATAATCCAACGTTACTTAATCTAGGGATTATAGAAATAAAACTAAAACAATACGAAGCTACTGTCGAGCATCTTACTAAGGTAATAGATTCCAAAAAATATAAAGATGGACGTGCTGAATACAATAGAGGTCTCGCGTATGAAAGGTTAGGGCAAAAGGATAAGGCTGCCATAGATTACAGACAGAGTAAGAAATTAGGGTATAAACTAGCGTTAAAGCTAAGTGATAGTAAATTGAAATAAATGCAACATATTTTAGGAATAGGATCTCGCATAGATCACCCAACCCACGGTGTTGGCGTCGTAACTAATGTAACTTCAGAGTTATATTGGGTTACGTTTATAAAAGATGGTTTAGAAACCATCACCATAGATGATACATTTGAGGTGATTGAAGCTGTCGAAGGTGAGGTAGATACGGTGAGTTTCTACGAAGTAGAAAAAAGTTTAAGAGGACTCCTTAAGCAGTATAGTGATATCTCTGAAGTTATTCCTATGGCTGATAAATGGAAAGGAGGTACGATTACATTGAGTCCTAAGGATAAAAACCTTAGCTCTAAAGACATTCCTATCGATACTTTTTTCCATAAAATAGTGATGGTACGTGATCGTATACGGGTGATGGAACAAAAAATAAATTCCAGTAAAACGCTAGATGACCAAGATAAAATAGATTTACAACAATATATTACTAGGGTTTATGGAAGCCTAACAACATTTAATGTACTCTTTAAAAATACGAGCCAAAGCTTTAAAGGTGAAAGCTCAAAGAAATAGAAAACGTTTTTTTGCGTTGTTATCCTATGCTTATAACCCAACAATATATCAGCGAGTATGAATGGTTAATTCCTTATATATTTGGAGTGCTAGGATTGTGGGTTCTCTACATCCTTTTTAGATTTTTTGAAAACTGGTATGCTAATACCTTTGATCGATTACTCTACAGAGATATATTTGTTTTTAGAAAGCTTTCGCGAAAGCAAAAAGAAACCTTAACCAAAGAGTTTTCCTTTTATACCTTACTTACTACGAAAGAAAAAAGACGCTTTGAGCATAGAGTTGCTAGTTTTATAAAAGACAAAGAATTTATAGGGCGTGAAAATTTAGAAGTAACAGACCCTATGAAGGTCTTAATAGCTGCTGTAGGGTGTATGCTCACTTTTGGACGAAAGAATTATAAATATGCCTTAGTTGATCACATTTTAATTTATCCAAAGGTATTTTATAGTAGCACAAATGATGACTATCATAAAGGAGAGTTTAATCCTAGACAAAAAGCACTCGTACTATCTTGGGAAGATTTTGAAATAGGATATCGTATTACAGATGATAATCTTAATCTTGGTATTCATGAGTTTATGCACGCGTTACAGCTAGATGCAAAGCAAAGAAATGATATAGATGGGTTACGTTTTGAACGGCAATTTCAAAAAATACTACGGAGACTTACAGATCAGGATCTTAAAGATAAACTAGATGAAGTAGCCTATTTTAGAGCGTACGCATTTACAAATCAATTTGAGTTTATGGCTGTTCTTGCAGAGTATTTTATAGAATCTCCAAAAGATTTTAAACGACACTTTCCTCAATTATATGCATACCAAAAATGCTTGCTCAATTTTGATTTTGCAGATTATTAATACTTCTTATCTAAAAACAAAAAAGGAATATCTGTTTTATGAGAAACCCAGTAAATCGCAGGCAACTAAAGGTAGTTCTATGATTAATTGACAAGCGCTCTTAATTCCTTTACTGTTGTTACAGGATCACTAGCTTTAAAGACATAACTTCCAGCTACGAGAACATCTGCACCAGCATCTACTAATTGCTTTGCATTTTTATTAGTAACACCTCCATCTATTTCTATAAGTGTTGCTGCATTTTTACGAGCAATCATTTCTTTAAGAGCACGTACTTTTGTGTATGTATTCTCTATAAAACTCTGGCCTCCAAAACCAGGATTTACACTCATAAGGCATACCATATCTAAGTCTTGAATAACATCTTCTAGTAGTTGTACACTTGTATGAGGATTAAGAGCAACTCCAGCCTTCATTCCTGCGGCTTTAATTGCTTGTGTCGTACGATGTAAATGTGTACACGCTTCATAATGAACGGTAAGGATGTTGCTTCCAAGATCTGCAAACGTCTGAATGTATCTATCTGGATCTACAATCATAAGATGTACATCAATTGTTTTTGTAGCGTGTTTTACAATATCCCGTAATACAGGCATTCCAAATGAAATATTAGGTACAAAAACACCATCCATGATATCTATGTGAAACCAATCTGCATCACTATTGTTGATCATTT
>JBLHOX010000402.1:0-3224 GCA_047623725.1 Dokdonia sp.
GCTTGCTGACTTTTCTTCTCTATAATGAGTTTCAATACTATTCTCAAGGGTTTCTAAAGCGTTTAAATACGATACTGAAGAAATCACTCTCGTATTCTCCACAGTCGTATAACATCTAGCCAAATCAATATACACCACATTCATAAGGTTTGCTATTTTCTGTTCTTTATACAAAGATTGCGCATAGTATTCGGTATTAACTTCTTTAAAACGAGCTGCAATCCTTTGTGTTCCCTCATTTTTTAATGTCAAATATGGCGGATTGGTATGCGAAAAGTAAAATGGAAATTGAGAGAGTTTACTATTTGAAAAATGAAATTCGTAAAAATCCTGTGTGTGAAAAAATATAAACCCTTCTGGCGTACTATCAAATGTCCAGGAATGGGTTTGTCCTGGTTTTAAAAAAAAGACACTCCCCGGTTCTACTGGATAGTTATCAAAATCAATTTCGTGTGTACCAGATCCTTTGATGAACAAAACACATAAGAAAAAGTCGTGCTTATGTGGTGTATGAATAATGCGTTGGTTGGTCACCAGATGCGTACTTAAATCATTACTATAAATTTCTGTCGAAATAGTTTCTTTTTTAAACTGGCCAATATGTAAAATAGGTAGCACCTTCATATATACAATTATGTCCTAAAAGTACAAATTATAGCGTTAAATATATGACGATATAACTTCTTTATTTATATAGCTTTGTACTATATTAAAGGGTGTGTGTTGTTATATACAATAAGTGTATAAAGTACATATAGCATACACACCTTATTACTAATACTTCAGATGCTATGAAATTTTTAAAAGGAACTAAAATATTCAGTATTGTAAGCGGCCATTGTCCCGTTTGTCATAACGAAAGCATGTATTCAGAAAGAAACCCCTACATACTCTCGCAAACACTTCATATGAAAGAACGCTGTTCACATTGTGATACAAAATATAAAATAGAACCTTCCTTCTTCTACGGTGCAATGTACGTAAGCTATCCCGTAGGAATCATCTTTGCTGGCCTCACATTTATACTAGCATACCTCGTCTTTGGTTTGAATCTAATCCCTACGTATATCATCTTGGTGATTGTGATGATCGTCTCTTTGCCTATCATTCTACGTTTATCTAGAAACATTTGGATTAACATCTTTATGAAGTATAAAAAGACGGCTTCTATATTGTAATGAGATCATGCAAGGTTGCGCTTTCAAGAAATGTAATGACGAAGAAGTTTATACTGAGCGTAGTCAAAGTGCGAAAGCGTACCACGGCATAGAAGTTTATATTGAGCTTGTCTGAGGACGAAAGCGTATAAAACAAAACTACAAACTAGCAATTTCCGTATCTAGCCAACTCAAACGCGTACTGACCCAATCCTTTAGATATGTGATTTCTGACCCATGAGAGCTTCCAATAAAATTGTTTGGCCATACATAGATTCCTAAAACTTGCCAAGTAGAAAAATTAGCTTGTGTGGAACCACTCGTCTGTAATTGTGATACATAACTATCTATTTTTTCAAGGATATAGCTATCAGAAAATGTGCTATTTCGTAATGCGGTCCATCTATTTTGTACTTGAGTGACAAATGCAGGATCTTCTAGCAAACGGTTCCACCAAAACGGAATTTGAAAAGGATCACTTGGACAACGTTCATTAAAACGATACGCCCAAACATTGGTAGCGTCTCCTCCGCAGTAATTTGCATTTCCAAAAGCCAAATTAAAATCCCAGATGGGTCCCATTTTTAACTTTTCGTTCTTATCCTTAACAAGCCAAGTGCTTAATCTATAACCGTCTACATTGTTTGATAACTCATTAAGTAATAAGAAATCTATAAAGCTATCTGTATCGATATACGCACGATAGCCAAGCTCAGGATCGGTAAACATATCTGATGCTAGCGCCGTTTCAAAATCATGTATGTATGTTGAAATATAGGTTTTTTGCTCTGGTGTAATATCATCTTGATCAGGATCGTCATATAAAAAATGAATCTGCTGCCCTGCTGTTGAATAAAGCGGATCTACCTGAGACGGAAAAGAATTGGTTTCTGTATACAACGTTTCATTGAACCCATCGGCTTTGTCTAGTTTGAGAATATATCCTCCGGTAAGGTCTTCGCCTGTATTTTCATCTTCCTTTAATTTATTGATGTCAATACGATTAGCATCTCTTTTAAGCTTTTCCATAAAGACATACATCCCGTTATAGCTATCGTTGATATAGACTTCGGCTAGTTTTGATCTACTCGCATAACGTCCCATATCATTTGATAATTCATAGATCAAATGATTACGAACCAATGATTTATCACTGTACGGCGCATACAAAATCCAATCTTCTTCTTCTGGAAATCCGAGTAAAGAGGCATCTACATCTTCATTGGCTTCATCTCGAGTTTCAAATCCAAAAGATTTTTTAGGAAACTGCTGTGAAGACGATCCGCGAATCTCAATACCTATCATTCCTCGGTGGGTCTCTACGCCAGCTTCTACAATCACCAATTCGGCATCTATTTTCGGTTCATCTACAATACTAGCGTCATCGGTGTTGATCTTAAACTTTGGCAAGCGATCTACATCGGCTATTTCAGGGAAGATTACGCCATCATCTGTTGTGGTATTAGGATCATTATTACACCCTATCAATAAAAAAATAGGCAGAAATATAATAAGACAAAGCTGCTTTAGCATAGTACAAGTTTAAGGGAACATGTTTAATAACTAAAAGTAAGGATAATTACGCTTTCGCGAAAGCGGACCCTAACTGACTTAGATGTTTATACTTAGAATTGTTAACGTATATAAACTTTCTTAGTACATTATATAGGTTATAACCAATAATTCTAATTAATATGAAGTCAATATAAGTAGTTTTCTGTCTTTTTCTCCAGTATAGCAAGGAGTTTCCGTTAAAAATTTTTGAAGCCTTGGAAACGACAAAGCGTGAGCTTTGGGCGAGGAGAAGCGACGGAGGAAACTTATTGCGGTTTTTCGCTTTAAGCGAAAAAATACCTAAGAAAAAGTGTCCTTTCTTTTGGTTCGTTTTCTTTGGACAAGCAAAGAAAATGAACAAGATTTTGATTTCAAGGTAATTATATTAATTTTTTGCATATCCGTTTAGTTTCCAGTTGCTGTAATAGCTGCTATCACTAGTCTGTCAAATATTCTATCTCCAAAATACCTTCTATTGAGCTTATAAATGAATTCATTTAGGTATAATTGGAG
>JBLHOX010000403.1:0-3222 GCA_047623725.1 Dokdonia sp.
CGGATAGTTTTCATAAAACTAAAAATAAGTTTTTTCCGCTTGATACCTCGATGGCTCTGCCTCGGGGTAGTTCATTCAAAATTAAACAATAAAAAACCTAACACTAGATTATTCACATAAAAAAAACTTATACCATGTATAAGTAATTGTCTCAAATAGAGATATTAGGATATTTTTTAAAAGTAAAACCCGATCTCTTTTTAGAAATTGGGTTTTGTAATGTATGTGACAAATAGCGTTTATTGCTTTGAGATTTTTATAACGTATACCTGCGTATACGCTTTCTAAGGAGTGTAACGAGGTGAGGTGTTAGTATTAATATATGAACATCTCATTTTACTTTAATTATATACGCTTTCAAGGAGTGTAACGACGTAGAAGTTTATACTGAGCTACGTCGAAGTGCGAAAGCGGACTCTTACGTATACCATAGCTTTAGATTCTCTTATAAAGTGATCGTGTATAAAGGTGTAGTAACTAAATGGGTAAAATAAAGCGAACCAAAATAAAAACCTACAAAAGTTCCTGAGTACTCGTAAGACAGTTAATGTATTGATTATGTTTGTTTTAAATAGTAGTGTCACATAACTGTCATAGCGGTGTCATATCTATTTCAAGTCTAAAGAATGGTTACGATGTATCTTTGCCCAATACATAATTATTGAAAACCTTATTAAATAATGAATACACCTAGAATTAACCTAAGAGATATTAAAAAAATGAGATTGGAACGACATTGGTCACAAGATCAACTAGCCGAAATGAGTGGGTTAAGTATACGAACGATTCAGCGAATTGAAAATGGAGAAAATGCAGGTCTTGAATCATTAAAATCGTTGGCAGCAGTTTTTGAAATCAATATCGCAGATTCTGATAAGAATGAAGAACTAGAACAGATTAGAAAAGAAGAAGCGTATGTTCAAAATGTGAAAGGTTTGTATAAACTTTCTGCAGTGGCTATTTTAAGTTTAGTAGTCCCATTTATTACTGCCATAAATGATGCAACGTATTGGAGTGTTTTTTTATGGATATTACTTTCTTGGGGAGTGATATTAGGAATTTATTCTCTAAATGTTTTTGATTTTTTTGGAGAAGAATGGAAAAGAAAAATAATTAATAATAAATTCAAAAAGAAGTAGAAAAACGGCAATCAGATATATTGGAGTCATTAAGGAATGACAAGGGTATTAATAGGTTGTTGTTCAAAAAAATGAAGCATCCCGGAATAAGCACTTTTTTTTCTGAGGAGTCTTTTTCTTATTCTTCGTTGCATATTCCTGTAGTTTTCTTGTAGCTGCTCATCTTCACTCATAAGGCGTGCTACGCAGTAGGCTAAATAGGCTTCAAAACGGTGAAAACAAAGTTCCGGACGGTTAATACCATAATCGTCTTCAGAAGCTTCGACAACTTTTACATGAAGATCATTCTGATCGTCTAAGGGCACCAGTATCACCGATTCATCATCTGGTAACACCTTCCATGCAAAAAAGGCTTCAGGATCATCTATATAAGGATTTAGTAATAACGGTCGCTCTGCATCGTGTTGTTGGGTATACGCATTCCAGGTCACTCCATCTGCCTCTTGTATAGGATCTGGTGTGATACTAGCGATGATTTTTTCTAAATAGGTATCGGTACTATTCTTCTTGATAACGGGTGCTTTTATTTTAGCGTGTAAGGTCTTAAACTTGGCTTTTTTATATTTTTGATTACAAAGCGTACAGGAAGCCAGATAATTGTCATAACAATACGCTAGCCACCAGTATTTGCTTTTAGGGCGGTAATGCTCTACATCTCCATAAGAGACTACTGTCGTAGGAGATTCACAATACGCACACTTTGAATCACTTTCTTTATGTAATTGTGCTTTACACGGTGACCATGTGGATGGAAATTTATGTTTGTTTATAATTCCATTTTTAATATCACGTTCTGCCTTGACTAATTTTAATAATTGATTCTTTCGAAGCGCTCCTATAAAAGCCATCGGAATCCCTGCATCTCGTATTCTGGATAACTTACGCATGACTACTTTTTATAAGATTTTAGGATTTCTTTTAACGTGTCATGCTCACCTTCATTAAGAATACTATTAGAATACGATTTGGTAGGTCTGTCCTTGAGTTTTTCATTAATATCTTCCAGTTCTTCTTTATCTTTTGAAGACTGACTTTTCTGATTGGAAATGGTAGTTCTTTTTTTCTTTAAATTTTCTACCTCCACAGATTCATCGGTAGGCATTCCAAATACGTCACTCATGAGTATTTGATGAAGGAGGAGACTACTTGGATCTCCGTTAAAAACATCTAGACGTAAATCGTCTTCTATTCTCTCAATAGTATACAGCTCTGCTTTTCCTGCTTGTTGTGCAATAAAAGGAGAATGCGTTGTCGCAATGAGCTGCATATTGGGTAAGGTTCTTTGTATAAAACCTAATAACTCTCGTTGCCAGACAGGATGCAAGTGAAGAGCAATCTCATCTATAAGTAAAACCCCTTTAGTTTTAAGAGGTTCTTTTCTGTCATAAAAAATATCATTGATCCTGTAGAGAATATCACCGATCCATGCTGCCATGTTTTGATACCCATCACTCAATGCGCTAAAAGGGATAATACCATCTTTGGTTTCTAGTAATAACCGGCGTTCTTTCTTATCAATACGATGGAACTTGGTATTCGGTAAAAAATCATCAAACACCTTTTTTATAATATCCATACCACCATCACTACGGTAATCAAGATCGAGAGCCCATTCTTCTATAGAATTAAGTTCGGCGGTTTTGTCTAATAAGGAAACAACACATTGTGCTCGTTGTGATGAAGATCTTTTGGAAGTAAAATTATTTCCTCCAGAACCTGCATTTCTGGAAGATCCATAGCCTACGATAAAATAATTTCGATCGGTATGACTTAATGCAGCATCTATCTCTTGCAGCGATTCGCTAGAGCGTTTCATAATATCACCCAGATGATCTCCTCTATGCATTTCGAGCCATATATGGCGAGAAGACCCATCATCTATAGTCATTTCTAGATCAATACGACACTCATCTGTTTGATAACGTATCCAGTCATCTACATTGCCCAGAAGCTCTCCCAAAGCATTACTACCAGCTGTTACCAAGGCAATCGCCTTTAAGATATTACTCTTTCCAGTTCCGTTTTCGCCTAGAATTAGCGTTCGCGCTCTATTTTTAGGTAACGACTCAGAAGAAGAAGACAG
>JBLHOX010000404.1:0-3197 GCA_047623725.1 Dokdonia sp.
CTACTAACGCAGCCGCGTTAAAGTGTAAATAGTACTTCTCTATAAAATTTGAAATCGCTCCTTTATTATTCATCTTCGTTATCTTTAAATTTTGATACTTTATTTTTTTCTGAAATATTGCTGTCAAATTCCACATCCTCCTCTTGCCTCGCAAATTTGTAAGTCAACATTTTGTAGTATAATTTAGCAGCCAGGAAATCGCTTGATTTGTCTTCTTCACGCGGCATTAATTCTACAATATCAAAACCAACTACGTTTTTCTCATCAAACACTCGTTTTAAGAATTCTAAGGTTTCGTACCATAATAATCCACCTGGCTCCGGAGTTCCAGTTGACGGCATAATAGAAGGATCAAAAGCATCTAAATCGAAAGTAATAAATACGTTCTCTCCCAATGCTTCTACCACATTATCAACCCAATAATCATCATTCGCCATATCGTGTGCAAACCAAGTTTTATCTGTGTCCATCACCCTAGTCTCGGCGATATCCATGGAGCGAATTCCAACCTGAATTAAATTTGTAGTCTGGCTTGCCTCATATACCGCACAGGCGTGATTGCAAGAAGTACCTTCATACTCTTTTCTCAAATCTGCATGCGCATCAATATGAAGCACTGTTAAGTCATCAAAACATTCTTTAAAAGCACGAATAGTCCCTATAGAAATACTGTGTTCTCCACCAAAAACAGTCACGAATTTATTGCGCACAATCATCTCTTTAGTCTTGGAGTGAACTGCTGCCACCATTGCTTCTGGCGAGCTGTTTTCTGTGATTGGATCTAAGAGACATATACCCTGTTTATAAACCTCTGTTTCTGTTTCTATGTCGTATAATTCCATATTTTCGGAGGCATGTAAAAAAGCGGCTGGGCCTTTATCTGCTCCTTTCTGAAATGTGCTAGTACCGTCATACGGCACTGGAATTAATACAATCTTTGCTGTGTCAAGTGCAGCGTTCTCTTTCGGGATACCTGCGTATGTTTTTGAATTCATTTTTTTGTTTGTTGCTGAAATATTATCTTACTGTTCTATTGATCTTTTAATTGAGATTAGTTACCAACTCTTTCTTTTCTATAGCTGGAACCAAGGACTCATATCCTAGGATTCCCAAAAGCTGTTCGCTTGTCTGTTGGGCTGCAAAAATTTCCGTTGTTATCTTTCCCTGGCTATCTCTATCTATCAAAATATGTTTTGGACTCGGGACCAAACAGTGCTGTAATCCCCCAAAACCTCCTATACTTTCTTGATATGCACCGGTATTAAAAAAGCCAATATATAAGGGTTGCTCTTTCTTAAACTTAGGCAAATAGATCGCATTCATATTTTGCTCGCTATTATAATAATCATCACTATCACAAGTTAATCCTCCTAGAAGAACCCGCTCGTAGGTATCGTTCCAGCGGTTGATAGCCATCATTATAAAGCGCTTGCTTATTGCCCAAGTATCTGGCAAGGTGGTAATGAAAGAGGAATTTATCATATTCCATTTTTCACGATCGTTCTGTTGTTTTTGATACAAGATTTCATAGATCGCACCGCCACTTTCTCCCACCGTAAAACTTCCAAATTCTGTAAAAATATGTGGCACAGCAACCTCTGCTTCCTCACACGTAATATTAATCTGATTAATAATCTCATCAATCATGTATTGATAATCATAGTCAAAGGCCAGCGAGTTTTTAATAGGAAATCCGCCTCCTATATTTAAGCTATCAAGCGTAGGGCAAATCTTTTTTAGCCTTGTATAAACCTTTAAGCACTTCACTAGTTCATTCCAGTAATATGCATTGTCTCGAATACCTGTATTGATAAAGAAGTGTAACATTTTGAGCTCCACTTTATCATTATTCTTTATTTGTTCTTCATAAAAAGGAACAATATTTTTATAACCTATTCCAAGTCTAGACGTGTAAAACTCAAACTTAGGATCTTCTTCACTTGCAATACGAATTCCTACTTTAAAGTCGCCTACTATGCCTTCAGACAATAAGTCTAGTTCCTCATAATTATCAATGACCGGGATACAATTCTCATGTCCGTTATTGATAAGCCTTGTAATATTTGTAATGTATTGCTCCCTTTTAAACCCATTACAGATGACATATGTTTGATCTGTAATTTTACCTTCGGCTTTAAGGGTTTCAACAATGTCTATGTCAAACGCTGATGATGTTTCAATATGAATATCATTCTTTAAGGCCTCATTTAAAACATGTTTAAAATGAGAGCTTTTTGTACAGTAACAATAGTTATACGTGCCTTTATAGTTTTGCTCAGTCATCGACTTTGCAAACCAGGTGTTTGCGCGATGTATGTTCTCAGAAATCTTAGGCAAATAAGTAAATTTTAAGGGAGCTCCGTATTGGGCAACGAGCTCCATTAAATTGACATCGTGAAATTGCAGCTGGTCCTCATTAAGTGTAAATTCTTCCTGCGGAAAATCGAATGTTTGATTGATTAAATCAATGTATTTAGTATTCATAATTGTAAAATGAAAAGTGGTGTAAAATAAATTATAGGTGATGTGCCTTACAATAAAAGGCTCGAATGATTAAAATTTCCGAAGTGAAAAACAGCAGTAGTATGTCACATTAGGACACAAGAAATCGCACTACAAAAATAGTATAACAGATACTCAGATACGGATGGGATTCAGCCAATAGGCGAGCCTCTGGAGTGATCCAGCGGTTTTTGGCACTGGCCCTAAGACAGTGGTAAGTGCCAACGGTGTGGCGGAAGCTAGCTTTAGAATTCGGTTACTCGCGTGGCGAGCTGTTTTTGAATATGACTTCCTAATCTTCAAAAACCCGAACATATAAACACGGTTCAAATTGTTCAGCTATCCCGCTTAATAAACGCGGGATTTCGCGGCAAATTTAAACTAAAATTTGAATTAGAAAATAAAAAGTTGAAAAATTTAATAAAAATTTAATAAGACTTGATAGTCACTCACAAAACACTAACCTTCAAACTTTTAAAAATTAACATAATAAATAACGTGAATTATATCGTTAACATTTCGGCATAAAAAAACCTGCCGTGTAAATCAACTGGCAGGTTTTTGTTTTGTTTTTGTATCTACTAAAGCATAGAAAAGAGATTCAATTCTTCTGTCGTTAAGATTTTCCATTTACCTCTTGGAAGATCTTTCTTTGTCAAATGTGCAAGGGTTACACAATCTAAACGTACGATGTC
>JBLHOX010000405.1:0-3196 GCA_047623725.1 Dokdonia sp.
AATAGCGCATACCAATAATTTTGATCAGGATTAATACTTGCTCCAATAAGAATAAGAGCGGTTGCCCCACCTAAACCTATTAAAACACCAACTAGTTGACGTTTTAAAAATGTAGCACCAAATACTGTTAAGCCTAATAAAAGGGTAAGTAAAGGAACACTAGAATTAAGTATAGCGGCGATAGCGCTATCTATTTCTGTTTCTGCATAGGCAAATAGAAATACGGGGAGTCCAGTCCCTAAAATACCAGAGATAATGATCCATTTCCATTCGGATTTTTTGATAGTGCGTAAGCTCTTCCAGCCTATAAGTAATAAGAAAAATGCGGTAAATAAAATACGTAAAGCCCCAAGTTGAATAGGTGTAAGACCTACGAGTCCTTTTTTTATAAGTATAAAAGAACTCCCCCAAATGATGGATAAAACAATAAGGTAAACCCATTTTAACGTACTGTTTTGCATCGCAAAATTTTAGGAACACAAAGTTCGGCAATTAGTTTATAAGTTTATGAGTTTATGAGTTTAAAAATTGATATAAAATAAAAAGAAGGTGAGTTTGCTTTCGCGAAAGCGGTTTTACAAATCAGGTAGGTGTTTTAAAGCTTCTTCTAGGATAGATAAGAGGATACATGTTCTGATTGTTGCTTTCAGTGTCCAAACTATTAATCAGTCGTTATTTCTGATACATTTATATTCTAATTTAGACGTTAAGATTTGGAATTACTTTTCTTTCCAAGAAATGGTTTCCATAAGATGGCGGATATCATTTTTAAGATATACGGCGGCTGGATAAATACTATCGTAATTTGGTTTTGCATTAAAATAGATAGAGCCTGTAATAAAATGCTGAATGCTATCTGTTACATAAAATTGTGACTGAGAAGCTGCATTACCACGTACATCGTAAAACATACCGTATGCGTTTTGCGATTCATTGATGTATTTTTCTTCAATAATATCGTCGGCTTTTATAACATGCTCATACGTAAGTTTTTGAGCATCTCTTAATAAAGCATTTATATTGTCATCTACTTTCCTGTAGGTTAGAAATACAGTGCCATTAAGACCTGGATAATTGATGGTAGCAGAACAATTATCTTTAAAATAAGCAGTACTTATATAATTGTTTTCAAAACTATAATTGCAATCAGAAGGCGTGGTCACATAGCTGGCTTTAGGGTATTTTAAGCTCAAAAAAGCTTCGGGTTTAGGCAAAACATCACTGCCACACGAAACAAAGAGTGTGCAACAGAGTATCATATAGAAGTAAGAACGTATTGTCAAGGTTGTATGGTGAATTTAATTTGTTTAATGCGTTTTTTGTCTATCGCTTCAACGGTAAACGTATATCTGTTGTGTTTTATTACTTCATGTTTTCTAGGGAAGCCTCCAGATATTTCTAATATGAAACCGGCAATGGTCTCAGCCTCTCCTTTTCGAGCTTCAAATACAGTATCATCTTCTAGGTGGATAATACGATAAAAATCTTTTAAGGATGTTTTCCCATCAAAAACATAATTAGAATCATCTATTTTGGTGTAAATAATATCTTCATCATCAAACTCGTCACTGATATCACCTACAATTTCTTCAATAATGTCTTCTAAAGTAATAATTCCGCTAGTCCCTCCATACTCATCTACAACAATAGCAAGATGGTTTTTCTTCTGTTTAAACTCAGAAAGTAAATCATCTAGTTTTTTGTTTTCAGGCACAAAATTGGGGGGTCTTAATAAGAATGTCCAATCAAATTCTTTATCAGATAGATGAGGTAATAAATCTTTCACATACAAAATACCTACGATACTATCGATACTCTCTTCATATACAGGAATACGAGAATATCCTTTGGTTTTTATTTGTTCTAATATAGCGGTGTAAGAATCCTTTTTGTTAAGGGCAAAAACATCCATACGAGGTCGCATCACTTGCTTTGTGTCTGTATTCCCAAAAGCAACAATACCTTGTAATATTTTTTGTTCTTCTTTGGTAGTGTCTCCCTCACTAGTAAGTTCAAGAGCTTGCGAAAGTTGATCTACATTAAAGTTTGATTTCTGATCTCCAAGTTTAGCATGTATAAGTAATGTAATATACCGCATAGGAGCACTCAAAGGAGTGAAAATCACATCTAGAAAACGAAGCGGAAATGCCATAAAACTAGCAAATTTCTTATTGTTTCGACTTGCATAAATCTTAGGTAAAATTTCACCAAATAGTAAAATCAAGAATGTAATGATGATTATCTCTACAAGAAATTTTACAGAAAACCCCCAAATAGTAGCTTGTATATCACTAAATAAAATCTCGCCGAGACTCGCAAAAAGCAGTACAATAGCAATATTTATTGTATTGTTTGCTACCAATATGGTCGCTAATAGCTTTTTAGGTTTTTGTAATAGCCTTATGACCATTTTCAATCTAGAATTTTCTTGGTCTGATGTCTCAGTCTCTTCTAAATCTGTAAGTGTTAGTGAAAAAAAGGCAACTTCGGCACCACTTATAAGTGCTGAGCATGCAAGTAATAGTATGAGCAAAATACTGCTTATAAGTATAGTACTATTAAAAGCTAGTAGTATAAGTAAGGGTTCAGGGTCAGGATCCAATCGTCTTTAAGTTCGTTATACGTAGTTTTAAAATGGGAGATCATCTACATCTTCAGCGGGACCTGTTTGTGGAGGCGTTGCTTGAGGTTTTTGCGGTGTAGCTTGAGGTTCTTGTGTAGGCGTATTACTTTGTGGTTGTCCTTCTCCTTTTGGAGTGAGGAATGTAAAGTCTATACATTGTATTTCTGTACTATAACGCTCCAGACCTTTATCGTCCGTCCATTTACGAGTCTTTAAACGCCCTTCTATATATACTTTGTCTCCTTTTCTGAGGTATTTTTCGCAAATTTCGGCAGCTTTGTTACGTACAACAATATTGTGCCACTCGGTGTTGCTTACGCGCTCTCCTGTGGTTCGGTTGGTGTATTCTTCATTGGTAGCCAGTGGGAAGCGCCCTATGCTATTACCTCCTTCAAAGTAGTGCATTTTTACTTCGTCTCCCGTGTGACCAATTAGAATTACTTTATTAACGGTTCCTGCCATATTGTTAAATGTACAAAATTATATGCTGTTATAAAAGAGGTTTATTTATACCAATTCTTATCAGAAAGTAGCTGAAAGAAAAATCGAATTATTTTTACAATATGTAATAAA
>JBLHOX010000406.1:0-3176 GCA_047623725.1 Dokdonia sp.
TGGCATATTAGCAGATCCTGAGCGATCGGGAAGAAGCGCAGGAAGATCAAATTCTAGTTTTGGAAACAATTCTAGTTTTGGTAATAATTCAAGCTTTGGAAACAATTCAAGTTCGTTTGGTCAAAATACAACCCAACAAACTACTAGGCAAACAAGATCTGGAGATCAAAATAGTGAGAGATCAGATATTAGTTCTCTTATTCCTGATGATATAAAGCAAGATTTAAATATCATTGCCGATACGGAACTCAACAGTTTTATTGTCAGTGGTGCTAGTTCTGATATAGAGCGATTTAAGCGCTTTGTAAAAGAAATTGATAAACAAGTGCCTATTGTCATTATAGAAGTAATGATCCTTGAGGTAGGACGTAATGCGACATTAGATGCAGGCATCGAATGGGGTATTGGTTCAGAACCCACCACCACACAAGGAGGTATATTTCCTGAAGCTAATATTAATTTAGGGGCAACTACTATTAATAGGATATTAGGACGTATTGATGGATCAAGCTTTTTTAATATAGGGAAAGTCGGCCCTAACTTCTTTGCCAATATTAGAGCTTCTGAATCTAATGGGAATTTTAAAATAAAATCATCTCCTCGTATTACGACCCTTAACGGGCATCGTGCATATTTTTCTAATGGACAAACTAGTTATTTTCAAATTACAAATAATCAATTTGTAGGAACGCAAAACCCTATCGTTAGTGAGAGTGTCAATTTTGTCCCTATAGATGCAGAATTATCCTTGGAAGTACTCCCTTTTGTGTCGGCAGATGGCATTATTACGATGGATATCAAAGTGATTCAGTCTAGTTTTAATGGAGAGCGCGTCACAGAAAATGGGCCTCCAGAAATTAGTTCTCGAGAATTTACCTCTATTATTAAATCTCGCAACAATGATATTGTGGTTTTAGGAGGACTAGAAGAAAATCGCAAAAATGATTCTGGATCAGGCATTCCTTTTTTAGCACGTATTCCCATTATTAAGTGGTTGTTTAGTAAACGCGTACGTACAGATTCAAAATCAAAACTCACGGTATTAATAAAACCGACGGTTATTTACTAATGTTGGATAGCCTCACACGAAATATCATCTATGGTCACACCTATTGTTCTTTAGAGCATACAGGAACAGACATACAGCCTATCATCACCATCCTTATATGCAAAAAGCACAAAGGAGAACTTGACGTAGTAGATATAGCAAACGCTTCAGCTATAAAGGACGTACGAGCATCTCATACAAAATTAAAATATGCCCACTTGGTGATTAATAATAATCAAGTACTTCTAAAAACAATAGAAAATACACACTCACTTTCTGATGTGGTTCTGGTGAATCAAACATTTCCCAATATTGATTTAGATGCTTTTTACCATGAGATTATTCGTTCTAAAGAAAAAGCCTATGTCTATATCTGTAGAAAAGCCTACGTAGACCAGTTGATTAAAAACTACGAGGAAGCATCTATTTTTATCATCCATTGGAGTTTAGGAAGTACTCCTATGGTATCATTACTTCCTTTTTTAAAAGAAGCATCTCAGATACAAACACCTATAACTATCGCTGAGCTAGAAGATGGAGAAATAGTAGCGATACATCCTACTGAAGTGGGGAGCTATCAAGAAGAATATTATGATATAGAAGGCATAAAAGTAGCAGGAACCTACATAAATGGGTTGGGTGCTATCGTAAAAACAGTTGGTGGTGTAGATGAAAATCGTATCTCAAATAATTTTGAAACGAAAGAAAAAGAACAACAATCTTATTTTCAACAACATAGATTCTTTGCTATAGGTTTGCCATTAGCTGTTGGTGTATTGTTTGCCATTTTTTTAGTGAACTTCTTGTTCTACAGTCATTATTATGATGAAGTAGCTGTTTTACAAGAAATAGGCAATACCAATACATTGCAAAAAAAGTTATTAGTAAAAAAAGATTCTATTGTTAACCAAAAGCAAAAACTCTTTGAAGATGTCATAGCCTCAGCATCCTCTTCGGCTTCCTATTTTATAGACGAAATCATACAAGAAATGCCAGAAACGATTCTTTTAGAAGGACTCCAGTATCATCCTTTACAAAAGAAGATCCGCAAAAATAAAGCCGTTGAAATTAAAGAAAACACCATTGTCATCACAGGCGAAACATCTGAAAACTCCGATTTATCCTCTTGGATTTCATCGCTAGAAAATCTAGAGTTTACAGATAGTGTAAGTTTATCCATTGAAAATTCAGAGAAGAAAGGAAAAAATATACGCTTTAGCATAGCACTTTTAATCAAAGCATAAATGACCATAAAACAAAAAAATACAGCTTTAGTGATCAGCTTCTTCGGGGTGTTACTCCTAGGGTATTTTTTGTCTATTTCAGTAACGCTTTCATTAAAGGATAATTATGACAATCTTAAAACACAGGAACAGATTTATTCCAATATCCCTAAGCGATTACAAGTATTGAGTCAAAAAGAACGATATTATGACTCTTTACTACAACACTATCAGATTACAGAAACTTCGTTACAGAATAATCTTTTAAAGACCATAGATCGCTATGCCGTTGATCATGCTATTAAAATTATTTCTTTTAATGAACCTCATAGTGTTATTCAAGAAGGTAAGAAAACCAATTCTTATGCATTTAGAGTGTCAGGAGATTTTAATACGATTTTAGGATTGGCATATCAATTAGAACAACGCAGTAAGTTTGGGATGATCGCATCCTTACAATTTGAAAAACTTAAAAACTATCGTACAGGACAAACATCCTTAGAAGGAGCATTTGTATTACAATTAGTTCAATAACGTATACTTGCCATGAAGAATATAAAACAGTATTTACATAGAATGAATCCAAGGATTGTATATATAGCGTGTACACTTCTTTTTATAGGATGTAGTGCTACAAAACAAATTCAATTCACAAAAGAAAATACCAATGCGATCGTATTAGGCGCTATTGTAAAAAAAGAAGGCACCTTAAAAAATAATATAGAAGTAAAAGGGATGCCTGTACTGGATCAAAAGCTCCGTGTCAACATTCTTGAAAAAGAATTTACCAAAGTGTCTTTTGCTAGATATATATCGGTGTTTAACACCCAAAAACCTATCATTTCATATAGTGATAGCATTACTAAAAAGCCTACCTATCTTGAAATAGAGTTAATAGATGATAT
>JBLHOX010000407.1:0-3165 GCA_047623725.1 Dokdonia sp.
TTGTTTCTGTATAGGGTCCTATACCAGTGATTTTTTGGAGATCATCTTTGGTTTCTGCATTTGCATATCCAATACGTTCAAAATCGATTTTTGAGATACTAGCAATAGGACTTGTGCCTTTAGAAAGGACATCTTCAGAAAATGCTCTTTTTTGAAAATTAACTTGTTCATATTCTTGATCCATTCGATCTTTACGATGACTTAATTTTCTATTCTGCAGTTCGCTTTCTTCTTTTAAATCTTGTATTTCTTTTTTAAGGAGGTCAATGTCATTGTCATTTTGTGCCTTAGTTGATTTATGTTTATAGCGCTCATAAAGTGTAGCACCTACATACCCAATGGTAAAAGCACCAAGCATCATAACAAATGCCTCCACATAGGCTATAGGAATAGATATGGTATCTTGAGCTTCAAGTATGTTATTAATCAACAATAATCTCAATTCTATTATTTTTTTTACGTCCCCAAATACTAGCGTTACTTTCTATAGGACTAGATTCACCTCTGGATATAGAAGATACTTTTGATCTTTTTATGCCTCTACGGGTGGTAAGATACCATTTTATTTGTCTTGATTTTTTTAAAGCAATCCCAAAGTTGTCTTCAGCATTCCCAACATTGTCAGTATGACCAATAATAGTTACTTTTTTATCTGGGTTTTCTATTAATATTTTTTTTAATTCAGTAGCATACGTAATAAGATCTTTATCTAATATAAGATCTGTATTTGCATATTCTGGGTAAAAAATTTGAGAAGTAGCATTAGGATTATCATTGATAATAACTTCCTTTTTATATTCAATAGTAGGTTCATCTTTATCAATATCTACGGTATCACTAATCGCGATAGATTTTTTAATCTCATCGGCTAATAATTGAGAGTCTACATCGGCATTATCATTTATATAGATATTATCGTTTTCTATGGTATTATAAGAAGGTTGAGAAGGAGTAATCGTATCGCTTTTAACCATAATAGATGTCGAATCAATTGTAGGCATCGAATCAATTTCTGTAGTTTCAGTCTCAATATAGGGGGTTGGAATAGGTGAAGTAATAACTTTTTCTTCTACAGGAACACCTATAGGAGATTGCTCAGAAATATCTTTGCTTTCCTTTATGTGTATATAGTATATCCCAGCCGTAGCCCACAATAGAAATATAAAAAAAGTACCCCAAAAACCTTTCATTTACTGTTTTCCCCTAAAGTTGTGTAAGTAATTACATCTCAAAACTACTAAAAACTTTTCACTGTTAAGTCAATATTAAATTGTATTACACACTTGTTTTTAACAAAAAATGCAATACTTTTGTATAAGTTATGAAGAACAACACATTACATCATCATCATTTTACCTTAGTCGCTCGAGCGAGGTAAAGTGGTATGTGTATATACGATATCAAAAACCCGTTTGAGTTATTCAAACGGGTTTTTTGTTTTGTATAACTCAAGCACTAATAGTAAAAGAAAAATGAATACAAAGATTAGAATTGCAGTCCAAAAATCAGGACGTCTTAATGAAAAGTCACTAGCACTCCTTAAAAGTTGCGGGATTTCTATCGACAATGGAAAAGATCAATTAAAAACAAACGCTAGAGATTTCCCCTTGGAAGTCTTTTATTTACGTAATGGCGACATTCCACAATACCTAAGAGATGGTGTTATTGATATAGCTATTCTAGGAGAAAATACATTGATAGAAAAAGGGGAGGATTTAAAAATCATAGAACGTCTTGGCTTCTCAAAATGTAAAGTATCTCTCGCTATACCTAAAAATGAACCCTATACGTCTATTAAGGATTTTGAAGGAAAGCGTATCGCTACATCGTATCCCAACACAGTGCGAAGATATCTTGAAGAAAAAGGAGTGAATTTTGAACTACATATTATTAATGGTTCTGTAGAAATTGCCCCAAACATCGGTCTTGCAGATGGTATTTGCGATATTGTTTCTAGTGGAAGTACTTTGTTTAAAAATAACTTAAAAGAGGTAGAGGTCATGTTGACTTCAGAAGCAGTATTGACAGTTTCTCCAAAAATATCAGAAGAGCGTAAAGAAATACTAGAAAAATTACGATTTAGAATTCGTAGTGTTCTCAAAGGACAACGTAGCCGTTATGTACTTATGAATGTTCCTAACGTAAAACTAGATGCTGTTACTAATATATTACCGGGAATGCGTAGTCCTACGGTATTGCCACTAGCAGAAGAAGGATGGAGCAGTCTGCATAGTGTGATTGATGAAAATAGTTTTTGGGATGTGATAGATCAACTCAAAGATGCAGGAGCCGAAGGTATTTTGGTGTGTCCAATCGAAAAAATGGTGCTGTAATGAATAAAATCTATAACCCAGAACAAAAAGATTGGCAAGAGATTCTTAGACGCCCCACACAAACAGTAGAAGACATAGAAGCTACTGTGACAGATATCTTTAAAGAAGTAAAACAAAAAGGAGATAATGCAGTCGCAAAATACACCTCTATTTTTGATGATACTACCTTAGATACAGTAATCGTATCTTCTCAGGAAATACAAGAAGCAACTACGACATTGGGGCAAGATGTAAAAGATGCGATACAACTTGCAAAAGAGAATATTGAAAAATTTCACCAAGCCCAAAAAACAGAACGTGTTCGTGTAGAAACCACTCCTGGTGTGGTATGCTGGCAAGAAAAACGCCCTATTCAAAAGGTCGGACTCTATATTCCTGGAGGAACAGCGCCTTTGTTCTCCACCATATTAATGCTAGCAGTTCCTGCAAAAATAGCAGGATGTAAAGAGGTTGTATTATGTACGCCGCCTTCAAAAGATGGGTCGATTAACCCAGCCATTATCTATACAGCACAATTGTGCGGTGTTACAAAAATTTATAAAGTAGGAGGGATTCAGGCGATTGCAGCAATGACTTTTGGAACAGAAACCATCCCACAGGTATATAAAATATTTGGACCTGGAAATCAGTTTGTCACGGTTGCAAAACAATTGGCTACCAAGTATGGAGTTGCTATAGATATGCCAGCAGGCCCATCAGAATTGCTGGTCGTTGCAGATAACACGGCAGATGCCGCTTTTGTTGCATCAGATTTATTAAGTCAAGCAGAGCATGGCACAGATAGTCAAGTGATCTTGGTCTCTACTTCACGCAATTTAATCACAGCCGTAGA
>JBLHOX010000408.1:0-3156 GCA_047623725.1 Dokdonia sp.
TGCCGAAAATGGTGAGGAAGCCATTAAAAAAGCTAAAAAGAAGAAGCCAGATCTTATTATTTTAGATGTAATGATGCCCGTAATGGATGGCATTGAGGCATGTGAGAAAATGCGTAAAATGTCAGAATTAGACGGTACGGTGATCACTTTTTTTACAGCCAGAGGTGAAGACTATTCCATGATCGCTGGTTTTGACGCAGGAGCAGATGACTATATTACCAAGCCAGTAAAGCCACGTGTTTTAGTTTCTAAAGTAAAATCGCTTTTAAGACGCAAGGAAAACACAATTTCTGAAACTTCAAATATTATAAAGCTGGGAGATTTAGTAATAGACAGAGATCAATATAAAATCATTTATAAGAAGGAAGAGATGATTTTACCTCGCAAAGAATTTGAGCTGCTTTTTTTATTAACATCAAAGCCGGGAAAAGTGTTTAAGAGAGAAGAAATTTTGGACACAGTTTGGGGTAATGAGGTTATAGTAGGTGGACGTACTATCGACGTTCATATTAGAAAATTGCGAGAGAAATTGGGAGATGATAGCTTTAAAACTGTCAAAGGTGTAGGCTATAAGTATGTCAAATAATACAGCGCCACAGAAAAACAGCTACAGATTTGCAATCAGGTCATCAGTCTATATAACGCTGCTGTTATTTATAATGTTTCTTTCTTTGTCCTTTTTGGATCAGGTATCGATACCTTTTTATATGGTCATAGCAATTTCTGTTGCTAGTTTTATACTGTGTTTTTCTATCATACAATATCGTGTAAAACGTTTTATATATAGACGCATAGCGCGTATTTATGAAGATGTTTCTCTTTTAGAATCTAGTAATTTTGAGGACCGTGAGGTGGCTACAGACATGCGCACCCTAAAGCAACAAGTAGAACGATTTGCTAGAATTAAAAAAACAGAAATAGAAACCTTACAAATACGAGAGAATTACCGAAAAGAGTTTCTAGGGAACATATCTCATGAATTGAAAACACCTTTATTTACGGTTCAAGGATATATCGACACTTTAATTGACGGTGCTCATAAAGATAAAGTCATACGAAAGAAATACTTGGAACGTGCTCAGAAAGGAGTAGAGCGTCTTACCTATATTGTGAAAGATATGGATATGATTACCAGACTTGAGGTAGGAGATATGAGTCTTGATAAAGAAAATTTTGATATTATTAATTTGGTAAAGCAAGTTTTTGATCAATTTGAAATGAAGGCGTCAAAGAAAAATATCTCTCTAGTTTTTGATATGAACTACGATAAAAATATTGTGGTAAATGCAGATCAAGAAAGGATATTACAGGTCGTGGCAAATCTTATTATGAATTCTATTAAATATGGTAAGCAAAATGGGACTACAGAAGTTGCTATAGAAGATCTTATTAATAATAAAGTCATTGTGCGTGTCACTGATAACGGCGAGGGAATAAAACCGGAATTTATTTCCCGATTATTTGAACGTTTCTTTAGAGTGGATAGAACAGGATCTCGTAAAGAAGGTGGCTCTGGGTTAGGCCTTGCAATCGTAAAACATATTGTTGAAGCACACGGGGAGCGCGTTTATGTTGACAGCGAGTTAGGAATAGGCTCTGAGTTTTCATTTACGTTAGAAAAAGTTTCTCTAAGAACAGAAGATAAAGAGGTCGTAAAGATTTGAATGCTTCCTAAGCCTTTATAATTAATGATTTGAGATAGCATCTCTATTTTAAAATCTATCTGAGATGCCTGTGGGACAATTCCTTTTTGATCTAACAATTGAGCTAAGTACTCTTGTTCAAATTGCCCAGGTGTAGGTATAAAAAATGCTTTTTTGTTCATTTTTTGTAAGTCCATGATCGTGGTATAGCCGCTCCTGCATAATATAACTTCACTGCGATCCAATGCTTTTTGTAATCCATCTGTAGATAGATAATTATAATAGGTAAGCAGTCCTTTTTTTAGGAAACGTTGTTCCTTCTCAATTTTACCAGCTATAAACAATACTTCGCCTTTGTATCTTTTTACTTCTTCTAGTAATTTTTTTTCTAAAATGTTTCTTTGTGGCTCAGGACCAGAGAGCAATATCATTAAGTCGTATTTTTTTTGATAATTATCTGTGTTCTTAAATCTAGAAAGAGGGCCTAAATATACTTTCTCAATTTCATAATCGTCATTTTGGGACAACTTGCCGGAGAGGCTTTCTAATCCTTCTACATCTGGAATCCAGCAGTAGTCGTATTTTTTTATATAATGTAAGTGTAATTGTGTGCTGAGCCAAGTCGTGTTTCCGGACAGTACTTGAAGTTGGTGAGTAATAATTACAGAGGGAACTATATTGCTGTAAAGCCCTAATCTATTGTCAGATATGATGCCTGCAATCTGGTGTTTTAAAATAATACTATGGAGCATTTTATGTTCGTTGCGTATTGCCATCCAGATTTTAGGAGAATCCTTAAGCATTTTAAGTTTTAGATTTTGTCCATCCTCCCCATATTCTATACCATAAGATGGAAGTTCAATAAACGCTTCCTTTTCAAATTCTTTCCTTAACAAGGCAAGTGCCTGGCCGTCGCTTGCAATAATAGGCCTGTCTCCATTTTCTATAATTGCATTAATAATTGGGATGCATCTTGTGGCGTGTCCTAAACCCCAATTTAAGGGAGCAACCAAAATGTTTTTGGATTTTTGCATACAGTAAATATACAATGACTTTGTAATCAGGTATATTTGTAGACATTAATTAACCTTTAAATAATTGTATTGGGAAGTAAAAACAAACTCAAACGATTTAACGAAAACGCAACGTTTAAAAACGTCATCCAACCTGCTCGCGAAGAAGTTGTATCTCATTTTAAGTATCAGGGAAAGTGGAATGAGTTTTTCGGAAATGATCATCCCATTACTTTAGAGCTAGGTTGTGGAAAAGGAGAATATACGGTTGCGCTAGCTCGAAAATATCCCAATCGAAATTTTATAGGTATTGATATACAAGGGGCTCGCTTTTGGCGTGGAGCAAAAACAGCTTTAGAAGAAGGGCTTAACAATGTTGCTTTTATGAGGACACAGATTGAGCTGGTAGATGCTGCTTTTGCAGAATCAGAAATACAAGAAATATGGATCACATTTCCAGATCCTCAAATGAAGTACAAGCGGACTAAGCACAGGATGAC
>JBLHOX010000409.1:0-3154 GCA_047623725.1 Dokdonia sp.
CATTGTGAGGTAGAGATCATAGCACCTAGAACATACAAAGGATCTGAAAGGAGTTTTAAATTATATGCGATTGAAGCTAGAGAAATAACACATAACTTACCTAAAGATCAAGATCCAATACTTTGGAGAATTATAACTACTCATCCAGTAGATACCCTAGAGCAGGCCCAGCAATGTATAGCTTGGTACAAACAAAGATGGCTCATAGAAGAGCTTTTCCGAGTAATGAAAACTAAAGGATTTAAAATTGAAAGTAGTCAGTTGGCAAGTGGATCATCAATTAAAAAACTCATATCCTTTACCCTTGAGGCAGCACTCAATATAATGCGTATTAAACTTGCATTAGAGAGTAACTGCCAGGTTCTGGCAGACATCGTTTTTACAGATAAACAAATTATACTTCTGTCATTGTTCAATAATAAGGTCGAAGGGAAAACCGCTAAACAAAAAAATCCGTACCAAAACAAAACACTTCCATGGGCTTCATGGATTATAGCAAGACTAGGTAAATGGTCAGGATATAAATCACACGGACCACCAGGATATATTACAATCAAAAATGGATACGACTCTTTTAATGATCAATATCAATTATTTGAGCTACTTTACAATAAATAAAATGTGTATAAAGATTAGCTCGCTGAGAGGAGGAGCTTTTCTAGGGTATTATTTTTAGAAACAATACATACACATCTAATAGCGTAGTCGAAGTGCGGACTCAAGACTCATATTGAAATTACTTTTGATTCCAGTAAAACAGGTAAAATAGAGTACTACTCTAATGTAGAGTAGTACTCTATTTTAGAATACCATGTATGAAGTATTGTGATTTAGGGATTGTGTAAGGGTATAGAACCTCCCTCTCTCCCTTACTTCGACAAGTTCAGCACATCACCTTTCTAGGAGGAAACTGTTTGCTCATCATTTTGATCTATTTTTAGTAACTTATATATCTTTTTTAAACTTTTAAACTTTTAAACTCCTCAACTCCTCAACTTCTCAACTTCTCAACTTCTCAACTCATCGACTACAAACTACCGACTATTTTTTTCGCGAAAGCGAACTTAAAAAACGTCCCGAAATCGCTATCGTAAAAACAAAGGGTTCTTTTAGGGCTTCCTGATAGAATAACATATCTTTGCAGGCTTAAAATTTATACATGATACAACGCATATTTAAAAATTTTACCTTCAATCCTAAGGATGATATTCTCTCTGGACTTACCGTAGCGCTGGCATTAGTACCAGAAGCAGTAGCTTTTGCTTTTGTCGCAGGTATCGATCCACTGGTAGGGTTGTATGGAGCGTTTATGATGGGAATTGTGACGGCGCTTTTTGGTGGTCGCCCAGGAATGATCTCTGGTGCTACAGGTGCCATGGCGGTTGTGATGATCCATATGATTCAGAAAGGAAATGAGGTGGGTGATGCGCTGGCAACTCCTATAGAGAATCTAGGGTTACAATGGTTGTTTATTACGTTACTCTTTGTAGGAGCGATTCAAATTACGGCTGGGATATTTAAGCTAGGAAAGTTTGTACGTTTGATTCCGCATCCAGTTATGATGGGATTTGTAAATGGTCTTGCGATTGTAATTTTCTTATCTCAATTAGGGTTATTTCCTGAAACTGGGACAGAAGGTGTTTCTATTCTAAAGAATACAGGAGATTGGTTTTCGGCTCTTTTTTCTAATGGTGCTTTCTGGATGATGATGGCTTTTGTAGGTCTTACAATGGCGATTATGCATTTCTTGCCTAAAGTCACTAAAAAAGTCCCTGCAGCTCTTGTTGCTATTGTAGTCGTTGCTGCCATTGTTATTTTTGGAAAATTAGATATGAGTACGGTTGGCTCTTTTATACGTGATAGTGGTGGTACCGGATTAGAAGGGGGTTTACCTACATTTCAATTTCAGATTTTTGATTCTGTAGTACTAGATACCATTATTACTAATAAATGGCTTATCATAACTACTGCTTTTATACTTGCTGCTGTTGGTCTTATAGAATCATTAATGACGTTAAATCTTATCGATGATATGACCGAAACCCGTGGAAGTGGGAATCGTGAGTGTGTCGCTCAAGGAAGTGCTAATATCTTAAATGGTCTCTTTGGAGGTATGGGAGGTTGTGCCATGATTGGACAGTCTATTATAAATGTAAATTCTGGAGGACGCGGACGTCTTTCTGGAGCGGTTGCAGCGATAGCGTTATTGTGTTTTGTTCTTTTTGGAGCACCTCTTATCGAGCAAATACCTATTGCAGCGCTTGTGGGTGTGATGTTTATGGTCGTTATCGGAACTTTTGCTTGGTCTAGTTTTAGAATCCTTCATAAAATTCCGCTTCCAGATGCGATTGTATTAATTGCTGTATCTGCGATTACGGTGTGGCAAGATCTTGCCATTGCGGTGATTGCTGGGGTCATTATGAGTGCATTGGTGTTTGCATGGAGAAATGCTACGATGATTCGTGCGCGTAAAAGTATTAAAGAAGACGGAACGAAAGTATATGAAATCTGGGGGCCCTTATTCTTTGGGTCGATCCAAAATTTCAATTCTAAATTTGATCCAAAAAATGATCCTGATATGGTAGAGATTGATTTTATAGAATCTCGTGTCAATGATCATTCGGGTATAGAAGCATTACAAGGGATTGCAAATAAATACCTTGATTTAGGAAAAGAAGTCAAATTAACCCATTTGAGTCCTGAGTGTAAAGCATTACTCTTAAAAGCTAATCCAAAATTTGAGCAAGTTATAGAAAGTGCTGTAGATGATCCTCGTTATCATGTGGTCACAGACCTTTTGGATACCGAAGTATAATTCTAAAAAAAACGATTAAAAAAAGCCTCAAATAAGATACTCTTATTTGAGGCTTTTTTATGTTGTATCAAATCTTAGCTTTCATTATCAAAAAATGAATAACTTCTTCTTAAGAATACGCATTTACCATATTTTAAAAAAGATTTTTCTCACAATTAAAAAATGAAAAATTGTATAATTCTAATAATTAAGTCATTATAACATTTATTAAAAAAATATTAATTTTATCACTCTGAAATATCATTTTAACTTGGTTTAGAAATATTGACAAGCGTAAAATCCTACAAAAGTGTTTTATACAACCAGAAACGGCTTGTAAAGCCTTATATATACACGTAT
>JBLHOX010000410.1:0-3153 GCA_047623725.1 Dokdonia sp.
TCATTACGAGAAAAAGGAGATACACAAGCAAATATTATAGAAGGAGAATCGCTATACCTTTCTCAAAAGTATGAAGAGGCGATACTTTATTTTAAAGATAGTATGGATGCTAATGATCCATATTATTCATACACGCTCTTGTATCTTGGAGCCTCTTATTTTCAAACCGATAATTTTGAAGAAGCGCACCAGACATACGATACCTTGATTACGACAAATACACTCCAAAGTTCGTATGGGTATTGGTATAAGCTTTTGATGTATCTTAAAGTTGAAGACACAGAAAAAACACATGAAATGTTAGTACTCATCTTGAGTAACCCTGATCATTACAATTATACAGAAGCCAAAAAAATACAAGAAGGATTACAATCAGAATAAGTACGCTTTCGCGAAAGCGTATACAACAACGATAAAAGTATATTTTTAAAACCACTAGTGTCCGATTAAAATTTATATACATCTATTAGACTATATACAGTAGGTGTTACAGAGGTTTTTAATGAATAAACCCTACTTTTTCTTGACATTAGTATCTTAGGTGGAGGTAAAGAAAACATATTTATGTACAGCTACTTCTCAAATGATTAACAATGAGGTCTTACGCCTTATGTCTAACGGCGAAGCGATCTTATGTCTTAGTCGGATACGACTAGTTTAAAACTCCATAAGCACTCGTATCAAAATCCAGATAGGAATGATAATAAGTCCTATGTAAAATATTTTTTTCCCATGCTTTCTGTCATTTTCAGCATACGAATATACTTTCTGCCCATTAGGCAATGTTTTCTTAGCTGTCCATAAAAAATAGCCTATAACCAACCCTATAAGACCTCCTAAAAAAGAAAATATATACCCAGCAATGATCCAAGGTTTTTGATTCCCTTCTGGAGCAGCAAGATCTTTTAAACGTTCATTTTTTAAAGAATTTAATAACCCTTTATCGATAGGCTTACCTCGCTCTGTGAGTATTTTTTGAGCAAGTGTATAGTCAAAAGCACTCCACTCGTCAGACTTGAGTAATATTTCATAAAGCTCTTCATCTTTAAAATCAAATAGATAATAATCTCGATCTATCTCATTGATGAGGTTTTCTGCATTCTTTTCTAGAAGTTGAGTCGCAGCTTCAAAATCTTTTTGAGGGATACGCACCTCTATTTCATTCTGTAAGCTACTCCCCGAAAAAGTAATATCTACAGACGGAACATTATCCCCAAGAACACACGGTATGTTGTTGTTTTCTAATAACTCTTTTAACTCAGTGGCTAGTTCTAAGTTTGGAAATTTTCTGAATATTGAATAGTTTTCTTTCATAGAGATCTTGTTTTTGGTAATGCGCTTTCGCGAAAGCGTATAAACCCAAAATACGCCATTATTTGTACAGTAAAAGGTACAAATAATGGCGCACAATAAACATTAAGTTGGGTAATAAATATGTATTTTAAAGTCTGAACTTATTATTATTGGTAAAGAAAATCGCGTTAGCAAAAAACAATTTCCCGTTTTGCCAGAAAGCACGGAATAATGGATCATCTACCATATAGATGATACTACCACGTCCCATACGCTCTTCTCCAAAGACAAGTGATTTGCTAAGTTTTGACTTAGCAGCATCTCCAGCAAAACCAGAAACATTGGTGACATCATCTGCGATATAGGCTACATTAAAACCGCTATCAAGGTGTTTATAAGCACTACTTCCTAGTTTTAAACTGTAATACGTGTCTCCATAGCCAAAAGCCATAGGATGCGTTGGATCTACCTTCGTTTTAAAGATACTACCCGTAATAAAGTTAGTCACGCTTTCTTCTTCACGATCGGCATAAGGTGTTAAGTTTTCTTTCTTGTCTTCCTTTTTATCATCATCAGCTTTATTTTGCTTTAAGCTAAAGCCACTTTTTCCAGCAAAAGCTCCTACTGCTCTATTTAGCGCAATAATTTTTCCACCACCACGAACAAAGCTTTTTACCTTGGTAAGGGTACTCTCATTAAGAACACTACCATACCATCCACTAGGCATCACAATAATATCAAATTGATCCAGATTTGCATTCTCAATACGATCTGCTTCTATAGATGTAACTGGATACCCTAAAGTTTGTTCAAAATAATACCAAGTCGCTCCATAACTTAAAGAAGAAGTACCATCCCCTTTTAATAATGCTATTTTAGGTGGGTTGATTAATTTTATTTCTGGCGAACCAAAATCGGGTCCTGCATCTGAAAAACTAGAAGTTGCAGGGACTAGTTTTCTGCTGTTTTTATCTGCAACTTTATAAAGATCATTTACAAAGTTTTTATTGCTTTTATTATCGCTTTTTGTGATGATTAATGTACCACGATCATACTTCTGTCCGCCGTTCGTCATTGGCTTTTCTGTAAAACGAACTTTGATGCCCGCTTTTAATAATCCAGCGAGGAATTTTGCATCCTCCATACTATCCCACTTAGCAATGTACCCTGGCGCATCCATACGCTGTTGATTGATCACCTTGCTAAAAGGGTTTCCGCTATTCGTGCTTACTTTTGTCGTACTCGCAATGGCATCAAGACCATAGGCGTGTGGTAAACTCCAAGCCGTAATATCATACGTAAGTGGCGTAGATAATTTTGCGTCTGGCTCCAATAATACTTTGACCATTTTTCCTTTAGGCTGATCAGTATGTACGACCATAGCAAGCTCATAATTCATGCTGCCTTGATCATTTTTGGTGTAACTAAAGCCACTCGCTTTTCCGTTGGTTGCAAATCCGTACGTGATCTCATGTTTATCCAATAAAGCGGCAAGCGCCGCTAGATTATCTTGTGATCCTTGAAGTACGTAACTCTTATATTTTAAACCACTATTATCAAAAAACTTGGCAAACTCACTATTGATTTTTGAAGCGGTCTTAGAAGAAATTTCTACCGTAGAAAGCCCTGTTGTTTTATGATGTGCGACACGATCAAAAAGTGTAAGTTCATATCCTTCGTCTGTATTAATACCCAATCCAGCACGGCCATGACCTGCTTGTTCATAGGTCATCCCTATCGCTCCCATATAGGTAGGATACGTATCTCCATAACTAGGATAGAGTAAATCAAAACGCTCACGCGTAAAGAATAACCATCCCTCTTTGTCAAAGTAACGCGCGTGGTTTTGTCCTATTTGTG
>JBLHOX010000411.1:0-3152 GCA_047623725.1 Dokdonia sp.
GTTGCTGAAGGATTATAGTTATACTGCCCTCTTTCAGTTGGATCGTAATTAAGGTCTAAAGTAAATAATGCTTGTGTCTGCCCTTGGATGATATCTTGATTCGGGAAAATTTCGTCCCTAAACACTCTACGTGTAAATGGAGAAGATAAATCATTATCAGTAATACCATCTGGTCTTTGTGAGCTATAAAATATAGGGTCGATTGTATACCAATTAAGACGCGCACGTTTATAACCATAATCGAGCATGCCATTTTCAAACTCCCCACCAAAATCTACTGGCGAACTTGATAGTGACCAAGATAAAGGAGAACTAATATCAAGACCTGTTTGTGAGGCCTCAAAATCATCAACATATGCCGTTGCCTTTCCACCAAAATCCGACACCTTAGGCGAACCCGGCATCAAATAAGCAAATTCACCACGTATAGACATATTAGACTCCACATCTGTATCTATATTAGGTAGCTTATTTACAAGTCGTGTTAAGAAGGGAACTTCTGTAGAGTAGGCTGTATTAAACCCAAAAACGGTATTGTTGATAGGCTCATTGTTATAATTAGATTTTTGAGTAAGAGGTCGCTCATTTAAATTTAAGTACGTACCACCTATTAAAAAATTCTCGTTAAATTTATGCTCTACATTCAATCCTGTAAAACGTTTTGTTTGTTGTCCAAACAAAGTATTGTTCTCAACACTAATATTAATCGGTGTATTTGAAGCTTGAAGCGAAGGGTCAATTATCTGCACCCTACCTAGCTGATAATTTACCGTATAATCTACTCCTTCAACCAGCGTACGTCCTCCAGCTGTAACTGTTACTGAACCTTGAGGGATATTAAATGCCCCAATTGGAATACCATCAGATCCTGTAGACTTATACCTACCTTTAATCTGAAATAAGTTTTTATCACTGTCTTCCTGCTCCGCTTGAGTTTTTGTCGTGCGATACAGCGATCGGTATACATATTGGTTTTGATTGGCATTATAGGTTTCTGGAATATCGTAGTTTGCAGATGATGTGGTTCCTTCTAGTTTATTAAATAAATATTCTCCAAAAGGTTCAACACTTGTAAAGATCACACGACCATTTCGCTGATCAACCGTTATGCCTGGATAAAAATCAAAAAATCCATCTCCACCTTGTTGCGGGTCATTGTTAAAATTTAATCTATCTAAGTTAAAAACACGTAACAAAACGGTATTATCAACATCATCTGGTAAAGGTTCCGCCGGGAACTCCATCGTTCCTTCTGCTGCTGTTATGTAATTTATTGCTGAAGGATTAGTATACAAAATGTTTAATCTGAAATCTTCTTTCTCTAATTGAAGCGCCCCTAAAGAATAGATGTTCTTCATCATCAAATCCCAAACAGGTTCATTAACGCTTGTAATACTACTTTTTAAAAGCTTTACTATAAGATTTTGTTGGATGGCTGCTTCTGGCAAATCTTCTGGGTCCATTTCTGGATCTGGCACTGTTGGGATTTCACCTCCATTTGCATCTACTCCATCTGTACTAAACTCTCCTACCTGAAATACTTTTCCATTTACAGTGTATTGGAACGCAACCCCTAAAACCTCATCATTATTTAATCGCTGGTTAAGAGATATATATCCAAGCTGTGTATTTAAATCATATTCGTTTACTTGTAGTCTTCTTGCGTTTTCTAGCGTAGCATAATCTGTCCCGTCATTTACATTGATACCAAAACCCGTCCCTACGGTAGCAATATCTCTTATAGATTCATTTAAGATTGACATTTCATTGCCCTCAATTCCAAAAGGATTAAAATCATTATTCCCGTTATCAGGAAATGCACCTCTCGGTTTATTTAAGAATCCTCCCGGAGGAAAGTCAAGCCCTACGTTTGACAAATCTGATTCTCCAATGTCTTGAATCGCAACAATGTTACGCACATTTTCAGTACGGTTTGTTCTATTTGTAATCCATATTTCTGCTCTAGTAATCTGTATATTACTATTGATAAATGGATACTGTTCTAATGTTCTGTTGTAATTATCTCTAAAGTAGTGCGCTAAAAAGAAGTGACGATTTTCATCATATTCCGAAGCAAAGAATTCATAATCAGTAACCGTGGCGCCACCTTCTGCAGTTACAGAACGTGTTTCAGATTTCTGCTCTGAGAAAACTCCTGTAATTGTAGTCTTACCAAATTGCAATTGCGTCTTTACACCAAAAAGACTCTGAGCCCCCTGAATCAAAGTGCTATTAAGTGGCATACTTACATTACCTACTTCAATTTTCTGGATAATATCATCTTCTGTAGGTGTGAATTCTAACTTAATCTGATTCTGAAAATCAAAAGTTGATTGCGTGTCATAGTTTGCAGTTACTTGCAAACGCTCTCCCACTTTACCTAATAAACTTAGACTAATACGCTGATCAAAGTCAAAAGAACTGTTTACTCTATTTCTTGGAGAGAAGGCAGGATTGTCCTGCTTTGTGTATAGTAATCCAAGATCCATCTCAACACTACCTTGAGGTATTACCTCAATCGTATTACCTCCAAAAATAGATTCAAAAACGTTTGATTCTACATAAAAGGATGGTAATAAATTTTTCTGTAAATCATCAGAACCTTCTTTTTTTCCATCTGCGGCATTGATCTTATCCTTGAAGTATTGTTTCATTTCCTCTTTCATAATGAGGTTTTGATACTCTTCTGGCGTTAAGATAATGGGATAAGAAAGGTTAAAATCACCAAGCGTTTTGTTGTAGATGTACCTATCCGTAATAGGATCATACACATACAGGTCTTGAATGCTCGGTGGAGTGGGAAGTTCCATCCTACCCATAGCAACTGTAGTTACTTCAGGTTCTGGGTCTGTGTCCGTTTCTTGAGCGGTCATACTACCGCTAATGAATATACTTAAAACGAATAACAGCTTAAAAAAGCTGTTTGTGGTTGCGTGATTGTTTGTGTTCAAAAGGCTACAAATTTTTTAAAGCTTGTTTTATTATCTCCTCGACAGTTGCATCTGGGTGTTGTTGGACAATTTTATCACACACCTTTTCAGCGACTTTCCTAGCAAAACCTAAGGTCTCCAAAGCAGATAACGCTTCATTTTTGTTCGTATTGCTCGAAATGGCAGAAACATTCTCCATCCCAAATACTTTAATTATTTTAT
>JBLHOX010000412.1:0-3117 GCA_047623725.1 Dokdonia sp.
AATAGATGTCAATAATAACAAGAAAAAGAATCTATCTTCAGAAGAGAAAGGGTTAAGTGCTGATTTTTATCAGGCTGCTAAAGAACAAGTCCGTATGGCAAATCAACTGAATGTCCCTATTATGACAGGAACAGATGTTACAGATTCTTATATTTTTGCTGGGTTTAGTGTACATGATGAATTAGAAGAACTGACAAAAAGTGGATTAACCCCTCTTGAAGCTATTCAAAGTGCCACGATTACACCTGCTAGGTATGCAAAGCAACAAGATGATTATGGAACGATAGAAGTAGGCAAAATTGCAGATATAATTTTGCTAGATAAAAACCCTTTACAAGACATCAAAAATTCTACGACAATTGTTGGAGTATTTACTCATGGTCTATATTATGATTCAGACAAGATAGAGGAACTCAAAACGTACACAGCTTCTATTTCTTCTAGTTTTCATATGAATATCAAAGTATTATATAGTCTCATTAAAAGCCCTCTCATTCGAGTTCAATTTGCAGATTAATATAGAACTCATCTTGATTTTTTCTTTTACCTACGAAGCATACATTTTTCTCGGTTCCAAACAAAAAGTCAAGATGAATTTATAGTTTAGAAACGTATTAGAAATCCTATTTAAAAATTATTTCTCATATTTGCACCTGAAATTTAAAATATTAAGTAACCTATGAGTTTATTTCACGTACATATCACGGACGCCATTTTTGGGGTTAGGAAACCAATTTTTAGGTAGAAAACTTTAAGAGATATAACAAAAAGCGTCCATCACGATGGACGCTTTTTTTGTTTTACACTATTTTTTTAGACGAGATTCCAAAAAAATAATAGCCTATCTCAAAAAAGTTTCTGCTTCCGCTGTTTTTCTATGATAAAGGAAATCAAAAAGTTGTAGTCCTGTATGTATTTTCGCGAAAGCGAACAGGGAATTCTTTGCTTAATATTTCACATAAATTACTGACAATCAATAAAATAAATTAAATTTTTATTTGCACAATTCAAAAATACACTACATCTTTGCATCGCAATTGTAACGAAAACGAATTGTTTAATTTAAATACTATTTACAAATTATAAATAGTATCAATAATCATCGAAGTATATATGTTTATAATTAAAAACACATACGATATCCTAAAAAACGTAAACGCTACGGGATATCTTCTTCGAGACTTCTACACCGTATAGCTTTATCACAAAGCAACACTCTGAGGTCCGAAGAACAACACATGTTTCGGGCTTTTTTTATGTCTTTATACTAGCAATATAAAATGCGTAACAGAGTAACCTCTTCCCAGAAACCAATAGTAATTTAAAACATTTTATCATGAACTCAATACATCTTATTCCATAAGATTCTAGAATTGCCAGGCATATTCCGGAATCGAAAATCAAAAAATATAAATAATACTAGTTATATCTAGTATAGAATATACTGATTTATGAAACCGGCACACATTAAATGCCAGCGATTAAAAGAAGTACGCCGTATTTATAAAAGACAACGAGAGATTCGTGCCGAACAACGCGCCTTAGGATATACAAAATTAGATACTCCTATCCGCCACGGTTGGTATAAAGAATTTGTTATTACAAAACGAATTGAACGCTACAAACATCAGGATGCTATGTTAGAAATCATAGCCATTCTAGAAAAACACGATTGGGGAAGAACCAAAGAAGAGGCTGCCAGAAAATGGGATTCAAGAACCTCTGAGCATCTCATCGTCAGAGATATTCCAACCCTATGTAAGCGTCAGTTCAACAGATTAAGTGACAAAGCAAAATCACTTTGTGTTCCTTTTCGGTTTTACGTATACAAGCATAAAACAAGAACTCGTTTTTATGTAAGACTGCCTAAAGGTACCTATCGCATCAAATTCACACGGGCGTACATCACACATAGACGCAACATAGATCCATTGTTAGAACAGGAAGATGAATTTCTAGAAAGCCTGTACTTACGACCAGGGTACTATGAAGCAAAAAGAAAATTACATCCTTGGAAGTCTTACTGGTGTTACTCAGATAGCAAAATCACAAAATCTGAAATAAATATCAGAGTGAGAGAATTAAAAAAGTATGACATCCAAGACATTATTAATGAAGAACTATCATGGGAAAAAAACTAAGCGGAAAAGACTTAATCAAATTAGGCTTTCCAAAGAATAATAGCATCAATATCACTTTAGGACAAATAAACAGATACCATAAACGGCTTAAAAAAGAACAAATATTACAACAAGCCGCTTTGGTACTAGCAAATCCGGAGGATTATATAGGCGATGGTGTATGGGGTAAAATAGCAGAGAGTCTTACAGGTCCAGTGGTTGTAAAAAAACAAGTACTACGATCTACACGAGTTCCACATATGATTTATGGGGAAAACGAAATAGACGATCAAGCAAAATACCAACTATACGACGCCTTAAAATTACCCATAGCCGTAGCGGGCGCATTAATGCCCGATGCACATAGTGGTTATGGATTGCCGATAGGCGGTGTACTTGCCACAGATAATGCTGTAATTCCTTATGGAGTAGGTGTAGACATAGGGTGCCGTATGAGTTTAACACTCTATCCTATTAAAATATCATACCTCAAAGGGAAGAAACATCAACTGGCAAATATCCTTTCAGAACATACCAAATTTGGGATGTATGAAACGCATGACAAGAAACATGATCACGAGATCTTTAGTCACCATGCATTTAAAGATATTCCTTTTGTAAAAAGGCTCAAAGACAAAGCTTATAAACAACTAGGAACTTCTGGTGGCGGCAATCATTTTGTGGAATTTGGAAGTGTTTCTATTACAAATTATGAGAATGAATGGGATTTAAAACCAGGTGAATATCTAGGATTATTATCACATAGCGGTTCACGAGGACTCGGTGCCAATATTGCAAAACAGTACACCTACCTCGCTACCAAACAATGCCCGTTACCTAAGCATGTACAAAACCTGGCTTGGCTAGATTTAGACACGCACGACGGGCAAGAATATTGGATAGCAATGAATCTTGCTGGAGACTATGCGCAAGCATGTCACGAGAATATACATGCTAGAATCAGCAAATTACTCGGTGCTAAACCACTTGTCAATAT
>JBLHOX010000413.1:0-3116 GCA_047623725.1 Dokdonia sp.
AAGATTATGGTACACTAGAATATTATACAACACTACCTCGGTTGCTTGAAGAAAACTCTGGTATATCAATATCTCAAGACACAAAACGTTTATACTTGATCAATGATTCTGGAGCTGGCCCGACCTTATTTTCTATGGATCTAGAATCTCAAAAGATTGTACAAGACATTACACTGTCTAATGCAAAAAACGTAGACTGGGAAGATCTTGCTAGTTTTGACAATACTTTATTTGTTGGCGATTTCGGAAATAATGATAACAAAAGAAAAGATCAAACCATATACTGGGTTGAGGATTTTGGACAGATCGGTGAGGGTTCTTATACCGCTTTCGCGAAAGCAACCACATTCACCTTTGAAGATCAAAAAAAATACCCCCCTAAAAAGAAGCATCACAATTTTGACGTAGAAGCTTTTTTTATATACCAATCTCATTTTTATCTATTTACACGTAACCGTATTCCTCAGAAGGAATTTGACGGCACTACAAAAGTGTACAAGATTCCTATGAAGGAAGGCAAGCAAACGGCTATGCTTATTGATGAATTCAAGACGTGTTCAGATCGAGAAGACTGTCAGATAACAAGCGCAGCCATCCATCAAGAAACGGGTAAAATTGCCCTATTGAGCTATAATAAAGTTTGGATTTTAGAAAACTATACCGATGATCATTTCTTTTCGGGCGATATTAAAAAAATCAAGCTAAAGTATACCTCTCAAAAAGAAAGTGTCACATTTAAAGATATACATACGCTATTTATCTCTGAAGAAAGTTCTTCAAAAAAACAAGGAAACCTGTATACACTGGATTTAAAAGAATAATAATTCAACCTGTTAGTATTGATTCTATTTGCCGACATAGATTTATAAATCAATTTTTATGAAAACATATCTTCTTACTGTAGCGATTCTATTGTCTAGCTTTTTCGCGCAAGCGCAAATGACCAATCAAAAATTAAAAGACATTCTCACTCAAGAAGTAGACAGTATCGATGGTTTTAGTGGAAGATGGCAAATGAAATTAAATGACCTCCCTATGATTGTGCTCACAGATTCTATAAACGATCGTATGCGTATTATCGCACCTATTATAGAAGTTTCTAGGCTTGATGAAGATTTATTATTAGATTGTCTTACTGCCAATTTCCATTCTGCACTCGATGTAAAATATGCAATTTCTGATAACGTTTTATGGTCTGTATACATCCATCCATTAAGCCCGTTGAGTGAGCAAGAAGTGAGAAGTGCTGTGCAACAAGTGTTTTTGGCAGCTGCTACCTTTGGTACTAGCTTTTCTAGTACACCACTGTTATTTGGAGGTGGAAATCAATCTGAACAAAACTCACCTTCAAAGAAAGATTCTTTAATCTTCAAGAAGACTTAATCCTATACCAATTATATTATTTATTGGGTGTAAAACTGTATTCTGGAACTTTCCCAACAGCGCCTTCAAAAAAATCATAAATCATCGCAAAGTCCTGTTCTAAATCACCAGAAGGATATAAAGGTTTTGAAATACGATGTTGTTTTTTTCCAAAATCAAAAGCAACCATAATGATAGGCACTTTTGCTTCTATGGCTATATAGTAAAACCCCGTTTTAAGTCTATCTACTTTTTTACGAGTCCCTTCAGGAGAAAGTGTGAGTCTAAATTCTTCTTTACCATCAAATACTTGAGCAATCGATTTTACCTTGTCTTGACCCGGTGTTCTATCTATAGGAGCGCCTCCCATTAATTTAAAGAAAAAGCCAAACGGCCATTTAAATAATTCTTTCTTTCCTACAAATCCGATCTTAACTCCTAAACTTGCGCGTAATAAAATACCCATGTAGAAATCATGCCAACTTGTATGAGGTACAGCAATCACAATACACTTCTTTACGGTGTCTTCAGAGAAATCGCCTATGGCTTTCCATCCTAAAACTTTCTTATAAATCCAACTTGATAATCCCATCCGTTTTTAATTTGCTATGAGTTGACGTGCTTTTTCTAAATCTTCTGGAGTATCTATTCCTATGGCGACATTATGAGAACGTACCATCTTAATTTTTTTACCATATTCTAAAAACCGAATACACTCTATCTTTTCGGCGGCTTCTAGAGAACGCATTTTTAAAAGAGAAAAATCAATAACAGCTTGTTTTCTAAACGCATAAATTCCTTTGTGCTTGTAGACTGTTAATGGAACTTCTTTATCTCTTACATACGGTAATGGAGACCTTGAAAAATACAAAGCATAATCCATAGCATCTACAATCACCTTTACATTATTAGGGTTTTGAATATCTTCTTGAGTTTCTAACGGTGTCATCACACTTGCCAGATCAATTTGTGAAGCATCATCTCCATAAAAGACATTTAATACGGGCGCTAGGTCTTCTCGCGTTGTAAAAGGCTCGTCACCTTGCACATTGACCACAATATCACAATCTATAGAAGCGACAGCTTCTGCAATACGATCACTACCACACTCATGGTCTTCACGACTCATCAATGCCTTCCCTCCTTCTGCTAGTACGGCATCATAAATCACAGCGCTATCTGTCACTACATATACGTCATCAAACAGTTGGGTTGCAACGGTACTTTCATAGGTGCGTACAATGACAGGTTTTCCGCCTAAATCTTTCATCATTTTTCCAGGAAAACGAGAAGCCGCATACCGTGCGGGAATCATAGCTATAATTTTTAAAGAGATGCTCATGTGGTTCTATACGCTTTCGCGAAAGCGTAAAATTAAAGATTAAATGCAATTACAAACATAGGAAAATTCAGTTCCAATCAAGAACGTCTTAACCTTTTAATCCATCGCCATATACTGCCTACAGTTAATAAGACAATAATAAGGGCGATAAAAGGAGAAAATACACTTGCTACAGATATGGTAGTAGCAGCTCCTGTCTCCACCGAAGCTAATACGGGGTTTGCCACACCTCCAGTTGTTGCTGTAGAAGTAAGTCTTGTGACACCTGTCGTTCCCGATATAGCCGCTGCGGCACCACCGCCTGCAATAATAGCTAAAGCCCACGTAAATATAGGATCAACATCTCCCATGGTCACCACCATTAAGAGTGTACCAGCAATCCCTGCCAAAGGCACAGAAATAGTATCCAATA
>JBLHOX010000414.1:0-3105 GCA_047623725.1 Dokdonia sp.
ACATACGATACGTATCTGGGAAAAAAGACATGATCTTTTACAACCAGAACGCACCGATACTAATATTAGAACGTACTCCTTAAGTGATCTTCAAAAATTACTCAACGTCGTGTTTCTGACAGAAAACAGGTATAAGATTTCTAAAATAGGGCAATATTCTGCTACAGAGATTGCCGCTATCGTAGCGCAAATTGTATCAGAAAAGAATATTGGTAATCAAAATCATGCCATCAATTCTTTTAAGATTTCGATGATGAATTTTGATCAAAATCTTTTTTACAAAACCTATAATACACTTCTTGAAATAAAAACGTTTGAAGAGATTTTTTACGAGTCTTTCTTACCATTGTTGCACGAGATAGGGTTATTATGGCAAACAGATACTATTAATCCTTCTCACGAACATTTTATTTTCAACTTGATCAAGCAAAAAATTCTTGTCAATATTGAAAGGAAACAACGTGAGACATTACCACATAAGGAGAGAACCTTTGCTTTATATCTACCTGAAAATGAAATTCACGAATTAGGACTTCTATTTCTTAACTATGAGATTGTATCTCACGGATATAAAGTGATTTATTTAGGACAGAGTATTATGCTTGAGAATCTTAAATATCTATCCATAAATCATCCTAATCTTTCATTTGTCACTTATTTTACGGTACAACCTACTAAAGAGGATACCCCACAGTATTTTAAGGATTTTAATAGATTATTTGAGAAACAAAATTTACATCTTTATGTATTAGGAAGTATGGTAGAACATATTGATGAAAGCACCCTTCCTGATAATATACGCCTGATGATGAGTATTCGAGAATTTGTGAATTTAATTGATAAATCTGCTACAAAATATGCCTAAACACATTGCTGTTATTGGTTCTGGATTTTCATCACTCTCTGCTGCTTGTTATCTTGCTAAAGCAGGACACACAGTAGAAGTATTTGAAAAAAATAGCACATTAGGAGGTAGAGCACGTCAATATAAAAGAGATGGGTTTACGTTTGACATGGGGCCAAGTTGGTACTGGATGCCAGATATTTTTGATAAATTCTTTAGAGACTTTGGTAAAGAAGTAGCTGATTTTTATCACTTAGAAAAACTAAACCCAGCCTACCAAGTGTGGTTTCAAGATGAAATTGTAACCATAGGTGATACCTTAGATAAAATAGCAGTAGAATTTGAACGCATTGAACCTGGAAGTTCTCCAGCATTAAAAAAGTTTATTAAGAAAGCTGGCGTTAATTATGACATTGCGATCAACGATGTGGTGAATAAACCTGGGATTTCGCCATTTGAATTAGTAACACCACAAACAGCAGTACGTGTTAATCAGTTTTTTAGAACCATCAGTGATGATGTACGAAAGGCATTTAAAAATGAAAAATTAGTTTCTATCTTAGAATTTCCAGTATTATTTCTAGGAGCAAAACCTAATAAAACACCTGCCTTTTATCGGTTTATGAATTATGCCGATTTTGGATTAGGTACTTGGCACCCTAAAGGTGGCATGCACATGGTCATTAAAGGAATGATTGACCTTGCAAGTTTACTAGGTGTCACCATGCATACAGATAGTCCTGCTACAGAAATCAAGGTAGAAAACGGTAAAGTACAAGGAGTAAAAATTAATGATACGTTTCATAAAGTAGATATTGTCGTTTCTGGAGCAGATTATCATCACTCTGAAACACTATTGCCTGAAAAGGACAGACAATATTCTGAAGCCTACTGGGAGAAGAAAACATTTGCACCCTCTTCCCTATTATTTTATGTAGGTTTTGATAAGAAATTTGATAATGTAGCTCATCATAATTTGTTTTTTGATACTGATTTTGATGAACATGCTCGGACTATTTATGATGATCTTGCATGGCCTAAAGAGCCTTTATTTTATGCTAATTTCCCATCTAGAAATGATGCAACAATGGCTCCCGAAGGAAAAGAAAATGGTTTCTTTTTAATACCGATTGCACCAGGCGTAGAAGACACAGAAGCACTACGTGATCAGTATTTTGATATTATTATGGAGCGTCTAGAACGACTCTCCGGACAAAAATTTAGAGATCACATGCTATTCAAAGAATCATTTTGCGTAAATGATTTTGTAAAAGAATACAACTCCTATAAAGGAAATGCCTATGGAATGGCTAATACATTATCGCAAACTGCATTTTTAAGACCCAAACTCAAAAGTAAAAAGGTTGAAAATTTGTATTTTACAGGACAGTTAACGGTTCCTGGGCCAGGTGTTCCTCCTGCTTTAATATCAGGAAAACTCACTGCACAATTAATAGTCAAAAATAACTAACACTCATGAAATCACTATTTGACATCGTATCCAGACAGTGTGCAATGACCGTGACCAAGTCATACAGCACTTCGTTTTCAAGTGCTACAAAAATGCTGTCCCCTATCATTAGACAGGATATTTATAATATTTATGGCTTTGTACGTTTTGCTGATGAAATTGTAGATTCTTTTCACGACTATGATAAAGCGGTACTTTTTGGAAGATTTGAACAAGACCTAGAATATGCACTTATAGATAAAATAAGCTTGAACCCCATCTTAAATGCGTTTCAAGAAACCGTACATAAATATAAGATTGAAAAACATCTTATCGACTCTTTTATGAAGAGTATGCGTCTGGATCTTACAAAATCTGACTACCTTACTGATGAGGAATATAAAGAGTACATCTATGGCTCTGCAGATGTGGTAGGCCTTATGTGCCTTACGGTTTTTGTAAAAGGAGATAAAGAGCGTTATGAAGAACTTAAGCAAAGTGCTATGAGTCTAGGATCTGCTTTTCAGAAAGTGAATTTTTTACGAGATCTAAAAGACGATTTTGAAGGACTCAGTAGAACATATTTTCCGAATACCAATCTTACAGATCTTGATGAAGAGTCAAAACAACGCATCATTGAAGATATCGAAGGAGATTTTGAAAAAGGACTCGCAGGCATACATTTACTTCCTATAGAAGCAAAATTTGGAGTATATGCAGCCTATCGATATTATAAAAAGCTGTTAACCAAATTAAAACGCGTTCCTTCTTCTGAAATCAAAAACAGCAGAGTACGTGTCCCAGATCACAT
>JBLHOX010000415.1:0-3085 GCA_047623725.1 Dokdonia sp.
AGGCACCTTCATACTCGATTTCTCCCATGATGGCTTTGATCATGGTAGATTTTCCTTCTCCATTTCGACCGACGAAGGATACTTTTTCGCCTCGAGCGATAGACATATTAGCATCTTTAAAAACCACATGATCATCATAGGTTTTTGTTAAGTCTTCTACTTTTACGGGATAATCTCCAGAACGCTTGGCTGGTGGAAAACGTAACTTTAAGGCAGCTGTATCGATCTCATCAATCTCGATGATTTGTAGTTTCTCCAACATACGCTCACGAGAAGATACTTGATTTGTTTTGGAATATGTCCCTTTAAAACGTTCTATAAACGTCATATTATCGGCGATCATCTTTTGCTGTTCTTGGTAAGCCTTTATTTGATGTGTACGACGGTCTGCACGTAATTCTAGATAATGAGAATAGTTAGCTTTATAATCATAAATACGTCCCATGGTCACTTCAATCGTACGATTGGTGATGTTATCTATAAACGTTTTATCGTGAGAAATTACGATGACGGCTTTTGCTTTATTTAATAAGAAATCTTCCAACCAAATCACAGATTCAATATCCACATGATTAGTAGGCTCATCTAGCAAAATAAGGTCTGGTTTTTGGAGTAAGATTTTTGCCAACTCAATACGCATACGCCATCCGCCACTAAACTCACTGGTAGGGCGTTGAAAATCGCTTCTTTTAAATCCTAAGCCACGCAATGCTTTTTCTACTTCTTCTTCGTAATTGGTATCTTCGATCGCATAAAACTTTTCGCCTAGGTCTGACACTTGGGTAATGATATTCATATACGCATCAGACTCATAATCGGTACGGGTTTCTAATTCGGTATTAAGGCGATCCATCTCGCCTTTCATTTCAAATACATGGGCAAATGCTTTGGAAGCTTCTTCCATGACCGTACAATCATCATCTGTGAGTAAGTGTTGTGGTAAATAGGCGATGACAGCATCTTTAGGATACCGTACGTTTCCTTTTGTCGCTTTCTGAACACCTGCAATAATTTTCATCATCGTAGATTTTCCAGCGCCATTCTTTCCCATCAGGGCAATTTTATCTTGCTCATTAATAGAAAAGGATACATTACTAAATAACGTATCTCCACTAAATTCTACGGCTAAACTATCTACTGCAATCATGTGTGTATTTTAAGGGCGCAAAAATAGGGAAAAGTAGGATTCTTCTACTCAAATGTCACCTAGTATTACGACGTTAAAGTACCTTGCCTAAACTTTAACGGTGTTTGAGAAACTCGTTTTTTAAAAATGCGATTAAATGCGGCTTCTGACTGATAGCCTACTTGTTCTGCTACTTCTCTAACAGATAAACTGCTTTCTTCTAAAAGTTCCTTCGCCTTTAATAATCTCCATTGTGTCATATAATGAAACGGCGTTTCTCCAGTCAAAATTTTAAAACGATTTGCAAAACTTGTTCGAGACATACCCGCAATTTGGGCTAACTGCTCTAATTTCCAATCTTTTTCTGGAGATGCATGAATCTCTTTCAGCACCTTACTAATGCGCTCATCCTGCATCGCAGCTATGAATCCGCTTTTTGATTTGTTTTTTTCTATAAACGCTCTTAACGTATGTACAAATAATATTTCTCCTAATTTATTGACGATTATTCCGCTTCCGGATTGTTCTTTCCCAGCTTCTTCAATAACTAGATCGGTGATGTTTTTTAACCAAGAGAATTGTTTTAAATCAGTATCATTAATATGTATGATGGAAGGCAACTCTTTTATAAAAGGATGATCTAAGTTTCTATCAAATTCAAAATGACCACACACTAAAGTAGCAGATAGCTGATCTCCTGCAAATAAAGATGTACCCGATAAAATGGATGCTACTACATGTTGACCTTGATGACGTTTACTTGTTTCGTTGTTGGCTAACCAGTGACTTGATCCAAGTGGGAATACTATAATGTCTCCTGCAAATAATTGAACAGATGTATCTTTGGTTCTTAACACACATTGCCCCTTAGTCACTATATGGAATTGGGCAAATGGTCCTTTTGGAATCTCCATTCCCCAAGGCTCTGAAAAATCAGATTTAAAGTAAACGACACTTGTCAGTTTGACTTTAGACAATACCTCACTCAATATATCCATAATTCAATTATTTGTACTATTGAGCAAATATAATAACTTATTAAATACCCAAAACACAATTCATGATAATAAATTTGTTCCAATTATTAATCTAAAATAGAAGCATGATGAATGTAATTAAGAAAATACTAATGGTCGCAATGGTCATTATGAGTGTAAACAGTCTACATGCACAAAGCGTGAATACAGATGAAAACAAGTTGGCCAACAAAGGGTATGATGTCGTAAATTATTTTACAACACATACTGCAGAAAAAGGTAGTATTGAATATTCAACAAAGCATCATGGAGCAACATATTACTTCGTGAGTGCAGATAACCTCAACACGTTCAAAGCAAATCCAACGAAACATTTACCTCAATTTGACGGGTATTGTGCATTTGCTGTTGCCAAAATGAACAAAAAAGTTCCTGTTGATCCTGAAACATTTAGAGTTGATGATGGAAAGCTGTACTTGTTTTACAATGATTTTTGGGAAGGCAAACCTTTCAATACAATCGTGCCATGGATCAATAATGAATCTGATATGGAAGAGTTAGCCGTTAAAAATTGGAAGACCTTAAAAAGCAATTAAAATAAAGATGAAAGCTTTGAAGCACTAAAATAAACGCTAGATAGCAACATGTATCTCATGACTGAAAAAGCACAACTCTTTGGGGTTTGTGCTTTTTTATAGTTTTGTCTAAACCGAAAAGGAATGCTATCCTATTCACCACTACACATACACAAATCGATATTAAATAATCACTCCCTCCCTAAACGATCTACTTCTTTCAATAAAATAGGAAAGCGATACTCACCGTGCATTTCTTGTATATAAGAAGCGGCTTGTTCTAGGTCTATAATCACTACTATAGCGATAGAGATTATTATAATAGGTTAAATTCATCTTTCTGTTTTATCCATAAGAACTAAGTTAGCAAAAGACCAATGTGTTAGGGTTTCACTAGAAATTTCTGA
>JBLHOX010000416.1:0-3079 GCA_047623725.1 Dokdonia sp.
ATCAAAAAAATAATCAAAACTATTAAGAACTAAAGAGAAGATAGCCTTCTTTTTTATTGATGATGTAGAGTCCTTAGATATATCAGGTCTTTAAAGTCTAGAATTATTAATCAAAAATTACTTTTAATATGAAAACATTAAAAAATCTAAAGAAATTTATTTTAAACGAATCTCAGTGTAAATTAATTTCTGGTGGAGCAAGCGAATATTATTGTTGGACATCTGGAGATTATACATATTATTCTGATACGGATGATACTGGAGATCCTAGTGAGAGCGGACACCCAATTAACTGTAGCCCAGTAGCTGTTGTATCTAGCGCTCCTTTAACTCCATAATAGATGTGATCTAACTAGTACCTGAGTTTGATGACGCGTCGTTGGATTCAGGTATTTAATTAGAACCTCAATCTCTATAGATGTGACAGCACCATAATTATTAATTTAAAACGATTACCATGAAAAAATTATATATCAGTTTATTTATTTTATCATTTGTTATTTTAGGATGTTCTAAAGATAACATAACAACAGATATAGACGAGCCTACTGCGATAAGCACGAATCTTGTTCTAGATTATGAACGATTAAATCAATCTACAAGCCCTGGGAATTATGAATTTGAAGATGGCATGCTTGTTTTTCCTGATGAAGAAAATTTCTTGCAAACAGAAGCCTACATAAATAATACATCAAGAAGTAATCTTGATATTTGGAGAGATAACCTAGAGTTCGAAACGCCAGGTGCAGCATTTTCTAAATTTTTGGATGATACTTGTTGCGATAGAGTAACATCAGAAGGAGATTTACAAGCTATTGAGGCTTTATATGCAGATAGAATTAAAATTGAAGTAGACCAGCATACAGGAGAAAAAGTATATGCTCCAAAAACCGAAATCTTTGAAGAATTTGTTAACCTCAATGGAATCTTTAAAGTAGGTAAAGATTATTATAAGGTTGTAGAAAACAAACTTTTTTCAATTATCAATGGGGATTTACAATTAGTTAATTCTATAGATAGAAATACCGTCGGGATTAGAACATTAGATTTAGGTTCTCCAATTGTTAAAGATGCTATTGATAATGGTTTCGTATATATTATTGAAAGCGAAATTGAAACTCGAGGGGATGATGATTGTTGTAGTTCAAAAGATACTAAAACCACATTTTATGATCAAGATACTCATAAAATTAAGGTTTCTTACAGAATAAGATATTTTATCAGAGTTACTACATTACCTGATGGTTTAAAGGTATATTTTCCTAATGCACAGGTAAAATCTTCTGTTAATAATGAAAGAAGGAAGAACTTTATTCTTAATTTTTGGGGATGTGATAAAACAAACCTTTCAATTAATGCAACTATAGGATTTCAATCTATAGTTGGTACGAATACTACAAATCACACCTACTCTTTTTCAGATACTAACTCAAATGCTTGTTGGCTTTGGAGTTCTCAAAATTTTCAGCTTGGAGTATTTACTCTTATACCAGATATTAAATTCTGTGTTGAATCAGTAAACATCACAGGAACAAATCTTAGTGAGCCAGTATCTGTTTCTCTAAATTGTGATATCGTTGAAGATGTTGAACCTAGAGTGATCTTTTATGAAGGTAATAATGGAACACAAGATTTACTATGTACCATTGCTTTATCTAATCCAGTTGGTCATGTCAATTTTAAAGAAGACTCTTATGGTTGTGATAATGATGAAGCAAGATCAGCTAGGTTTATAGATATGAGACAAGGGATGTTATTTAGAATTTATGATGATCCAGATGGGGCTACAGATGATGATTTTGTTATAATATCAATTAAACGAGATTTTTCAAATAAGCTACTTGGTACATTTGAAGCATCAGAATCTGATCTGGACTGGACAGTTACTTATTTTGAAGATAATGGGCTTGATGGGAAGGTGAGTGCCTTCAGAGACAATTAATGGATCAAAAGAAATAATAATATAAAAATTTTGAATTAATGAGAAGTACTATGAATACTAAAATTACAGGAGATCATATGTCATTATAGTATATTAGAGTACGTCTTATTTTAATCCTAAAAACCTTCTTAATTTCTTAAGAAGGTTTTTTTGTGCTATAATTTGAAACCTTATGAAACTTTAGTTTCCTGTCATTTGCCTGTATACGCTTTCGCACTTCGTCAAGCTCAGTATAAACTTCTACATCGCTACGCTCTTTGAAAGCGTACTCAACCTTTTAATTCTTACCTTACTATTAAAATAACGTCCCTAAAAATGAACCTATTTGAAAACTTGTCGTCTATACTATAGAAAGCGATATGAAACCATCTAAAAAAACAGAAGATTCCTGGCTAGTAGCTCAGTATTGTAATGGACATCAAAAAGCCATGGCTGTACTCGTAAAAAGATGGCATATTAGGTTTTGCAAGCGAGCGTATACGTATACGTATGATGTTGACATAGCAAAGGGTATTGCCCAAGATGCATGGATTACGATATTAAAGAATATCAATACGATAGAGAATCCAGCTAAGTTTGGCTCTTGGGGATTAACTATTGTAACTAAAAAATCAATTGATTGGTACAGGAAAAGCAAAAGAGTTCAAGAAAAGAAACAGGAAATTGTATACAAAGAAAGTGAACTTTTTACAGAGGAAAAAGATGTACTAGGGAATCAATTAGTAAAAGAAAAACTAAAAGTTGCCATGACATTATTGTCTAAAGAACAACAAAATGTACTAAAGTTATTTTATGTAGAATCGTATGGGATCATGGAGATAAGTGAAATCCTACATATTTCAAAAGGCACTGTAAAATCAAGACTGTATTACGCAAGAGAAAAATTAAAAACAACACTTAAAGACTAGAAATTATGAGAAAAGAATTTGAAGAAGTAGACCTATTGATAAAAGAAGCATTAACAGAAGAAGAAGCTAAGTTTTATGATTCACTAGATGAGCAAAATTTACTTCAGATGTTTGGAGGAGTGTTTGATGGAAAGAATAAATGGATTGTTATTATGATGAATATCGTCAGCTTTATTGTGTTAGGCTTTTTTGTGTATTGTACCGTACAGTTTTTTAATACAGAGGTGAC
>JBLHOX010000417.1:0-3067 GCA_047623725.1 Dokdonia sp.
TCATCCACTCTGCCGCTAGTTTTGCCTCTTTCTAAAAGTCTTCTCACCAGTTCGTCCTCGTCTACTTCTAATGCCAGCATCATACTTACTTCAGTATTCAATGCTTCTAGCATTTTAGCAAGCTCTTCGCCTTGAGCAATAGTACGTGGATACCCGTCGAAAATAAAACCGTATTCATTTAAGTTACGTTTCACAAAATCTCTGACCATGTTATTAGTAACCTCATCTGGCACTAATGCTCCTTTATCTATGAAACTCTTGGCAAGAACACCAAGGTCAGTTTCATTTTTGATGTTGTACCTAAATACATCACCAGTAGATAAATGAGTGAGTTTATATCTCTCTATGAGTTTAGCACTCTGTGTGCCCTTTCCAGCACCTGGAGAGCCAAATAAAATGACGTTAAGCATTGATTTACTTGTTTTGGATTGCAAAGGTAGATTATTATTAAGGTTCTTTAACATTACTTATCAAAAATAGCTTGTAGTTTAGATTTCAGTTGTCGCCACAATTTTGTAGCCTCGTCTGAAATATTGAAGTAAATCGCAAAAAATATAAAAGACAACCCAAGGAATAATGATTTAAATAAAATACTTAAAAACGGATTCGAAAAAGGAGGTAACAATAAATTTACTCCATAAAGCATTAGTGACATTCCCATTATGATTAAAAGCTTAGCCTGGAATGGATGTATACCAAACTTTATATATATAAATATCGCCTTGCCTACGTTGTATAACACGACAGACAACAGTGTAGCAAGGGCGGCTCCAGTAATATCAAACTCTGGTATAAGTATTACGTTTGCCGTAATATTAATAACCGCTAATATTAATAATGCATACAGGTTAAATCTAAAATATTTGGAATATGATATTATCAACTCATTTACACTTGTCAGCATGTCAAATAGCTTTGCCCCTCCCAAAATTAACACAACAATTTTTCCGCTGGAATATTTTTCACCATTAGGAATTAATTCGAAAATTGAATCGATATTACACCACAATAACAGTAGTATTAAACTTCCAAATAAAAACAGATTAATACCTGCCTTTTTATAAATTTGTTCTACCTCGTAAATATCATTCTTTTTCAATGCTGAAACTATCACAGGACCAGAAACTGCCATTATCCCAGCTGTAGGTATCATTAACAGGTTAGAAGCATTCAAAGCTATAGTGTACACACCCGTCCTAGTATAGTTTAATAAATCTGCGACCATGAAAATATCTATCTTATTAGCAAGGCCACTTCCTAGCGTTCCGAGTATCCCAAAGCCGGCAAAAGTTCCTATTTTTCTTAACCGTTGCTTTGTAAAAAACGAAAAGTCAGAAGACAACTTAAAATTACCTTTCCTCGACAAGTACAGTATTAGGAGCACTGCACTTGTGGCATAAACTATAGCTACAGAATTCAGTACTTGGCTGAAGTCTATAAGTGAATAGAAATACGCTAAGCCAAAAAATGCTAAACCAATTTTAACATATAAATTTTTAAGAAGAGAAGGAATGGTTACTAATCCAAAATTTGACGAATAGTTATAGAACAATGATCCAAAAACTACAGCAGATGCAATTACAAAAATTAACAGTGCATTATCTGTTATATTCTTTGGCAAAAGAGAACTATATAAAAATAAGATCACACCCAACAGGAAGAGTCCCAGAAGGAGTACTAAAATCGCAAATGACAGAATACCTTGATTTTTATTGTCTTGGGTTTTAAAGTCAGGAAAAAACCGAATAACGACATTAAAGATACCTAAACTAGCGAAATTAGCAAAGAGTATTGCGATTTCTTGAATGTACCTAACCTGACCAAGCTCACTCTCATCAAAACATAACGTAAACAAGAAAAAGGTATTAAGAATACCAATGAATGCTCCTGCATAATTTACAGCACTCGCTTTTAAAGATTGTCTTGCAATTACTCCCAATTCTACAGTTTTTTATAATTAAATTGATTCACAAAAAGACCTTCCATTAATTCAAATATATATATCAATTTTATAGTCTTACTTCCCAAAGCTTAATTTAACCTTTTATCTTCATTTTGAGTCATGCAAAATAATAGGAAAGTTTGAAATTCATTTAAAGAACTTTAACAGCTCCGTCTATCTCACTCGGGTAAGCCATTAGAACAACTTCAGAGTGGCAGTTATTGTCTTTAGTTTCTGAAGTCATTTTTCGAATGCAGAAAGAATAATTAACAAGCTCCTTCACTAGAAGGGGTTTTATCTCATAAAACTCTGTCGGGTTATGATAAATTGCAATAGACAGTATTGGCCTAAATTTTCGTAATGTTTCCAATCCGCCTTTAACAAAGTGCATTGCATACCCCTCAATATCTACTTTTATGAATTTAGGTTTAATCCCATGTTCATTTACTATAGAATCCAAGGTTCTTTGCTGAATGGAGATATAGTCATACTTACCCCGCTCTCTCATTAAAGAAAATCCTGCAGAGCCCGTATCGGGAAGTTCAATATCTGGCAAATTTTCTTGGTCACAAATAGCAACATTGATAAGCTTATACCTATCCTTTGAGATACCATTTCGACTTAGATTTTCTTCGTAAACCAACATGCTCCGTTTAGACATCTCAACAGAATATATTTTTTTATAATTATATTTAGTTAAGGCTATTGCCGAATCACCTACATATGCTCCCAAATCAATAAAATCCTCATTTTTTACATATTCCAATGCTGATTTTGGCATCAGTGATAGTCCATGATCAAAATAAAAGACTGAATCTGAAAACTGTTCTTCAGAAAGGGTATACTGCTTCGATTCTTCACTTATGTAGTCACTTATTTTTTCCGCATCTTGCTCTACCTGCAATAGCCCTCCAACAATTTCACTATCTTTACCCAGCACAGCCTTGTTACTTTCGTTAGGATAGAATGCAAGTCTGCTAGAAATAACATTAACCACATGTTGAGATTCAGTATCCAAACCACGACTTAGCTCATTCTTAAGTTTGTTGAGATTATTCTTTTTAAAATATTCTTTAAAATCACCCCCTAAACTATCCGTAATATACATATAATGAGGACGGTTTA
>JBLHOX010000418.1:0-3066 GCA_047623725.1 Dokdonia sp.
GCATGGGAGTTACTTATTTATTTTGAAGGTACATTTTGTAATGATAAATTTATAAGTTGTATTTATTTTGTGGCCCAAAAGTAATGTAAATCTAGGTCTTTTGTAAATCCTAAACGTTCATAAAGATGTTGTGCAGGGTTTGTCGTTTCTGTTTGTATGACAATTCCTTTTTGATGTTCTTTGCGACACAGATCTTTAACCGTTTTAATGAGCGCTTGCCCTATCCCTTGACCTCTATAGTTTGAATCTATAAATAAATCATTCAGTATATACATACGTTCCATACTTACTGAAGAAAAAATAGGATAGAGTTGTGTGAAGCCTACAGCCTTGTCTGAGTCCGCTTTCGCGAAAGCGATATAAATAAAACTATCTTTATTGCTGAGACGTTCTTTAAGGAAAGAGCACACTTCTTTATAGTCAGACGGTTGCCTGTAAAAAACACGATATCCATCAAAAAGTGGCACGAGTACTTCTAGATCCTGTAATGTTGCTAATCGTATATGCATAAAAAAATCTGTACTCGAAAGTACAGATTTTAAATTTATAATGTAATGGTGTTTAACCTTTAGATTGTTTAAGTAGTTTATTGCGCTCATCTTGCAATTGTCTTCCTAGTTTTTGTTCCTTCTCTAAGGCTTTTCTTTTGTAATCATCAAAATCAAGTTCGAGTTCGTCTAGTTTTCTCTTTGCTTGGAATGTCAATGTGTTACTACTCTTAAATCGGAATATGAATAAGAGGAGTCCTAAAAATAATACGCCAATAATACTCAACATCATCATTTGATAACTGCCTTTACTCATTTGCGCGCCAAAAAAGTTCATGCTATCTTTTTCTAGATTTGTATCCTCTAGACTTTTTTGAGTATTTGTAAGATTCGTATTTAAACTAGAAATTTCAGATGTTTGATCCTCTATACTCTTGTTGAGTGTTGTGATCTCTGTTTTTAGAGTTGTTACACTATCAGAAAGCTGTTTGCGATACCGATCTAATTTTGTGCGATCAATTACCTTGTATCGTTTTGGTCCATCTTTATAATTACCACTAGAACTTATGACTTGGTCATATTGATCTATAACCGTTTTTGGAGAAGTGTCTTGGTTTTGTGTTTCTTGAGCTTGTACATTTAAGAGCACACCTAAGCATAGAATTAGTAGGGGGAGTGTTGCTTTTGTCATGAGTTTTTAGGTTGTTTAGTCAATTATAAATAGTTGTGTGACTAGTTCATGGGTTTGTTTGTTACAAAAATACTAGAAATAATCAACTTAAATACGTTTAGAAGTAAGACTTGGTTCTTTCACTATCAAAAAAAGCTCACTTTTGGATAAGTGAGCTTTTATAGCGTGTTATTCTTTATACATTCCAGTTAAGGAAAGGATACTATTAATAATATGTAAAACGTCTAACTTTAGAGATATATTTGGCAAGTCGTATCACTTGATGACTGTATCCGTACTCATTGTCATACCATACGTATAAAACGATGTTTTTCCCACCTTCTCTTACAATAGTCGCTTTACTATCATAAATACTTGGCGAAGATGACCCTACAATGTCGCTAGAAACGAGTTCGTTATCTATAGAGTATTTTATTTGTTCAACAAGATCACCTTCAAGGGCATATTTTCTTAATGTAGCATTAAGTTCCTCTAAGCTTGTTTCTTTATCAAGTTCTAAGTTTAATATTGCTAAAGACCCATTAGGTACTGGTACTCGAATTGCATTTGACGTTAATTTTCCTTCAAAAGAAGGTAGTGCTTTACTTACTGCCTTTCCAGCTCCCGTTTCTGTAATCACCATATTAAGAGCTGCAGCTCTTCCTCTACGGTACTTACTATGCATATTATCTACTAGATTCTGATCATTTGTATATGCGTGTATCGTTTCTAAATGTCCGTATTTTACACCAAAAGAATCATCTATAGCTTTTAGAACTGGTGTGATTGCATTGGTTGTACAAGATGCAGCAGAAAAAATTGATACTTCATCAGGATTATGTTCTAGGTGGTTTACTCCGTGTACTATATTAGGAATCCCTTTCCCAGGAGCGGTAAGTAATACTTTAGCAACTCCTTTTCCTGCAAGATGCCTACTTAAAGCTTCGTGATCTCTAAAAGCGCCTGTATTATCAATCACAAGTGCGTCGTTTATTCCGTAGATTGTATAATCAATATCCTCAGGAGCATTTGCACTAATAATGTGTACCGTTGTACCATTAATAATAAGTGCTTTTTTATCTACGTCTATAGCAATAGTACCCGCAAAATCACCGTGTACAGAATCACTCTTAAGCAATGAAGCTCTTTTTTCTAAAACAGTAGCATCTATTTTACCACGAGTGACAATAGCTCGTAATCGCATTTGTGCTCCTTTACCAGTACGTGTCATAAGCTCTCTAGCTAATAAACGACCTATACGCCCAAAACCATAGAGTACAACATCTTTTGGTGTGATGCTGTCACTCATTTTTGCTGGTTTTAATTTTTTGGCAACAAAAGAGGTAGCGCTAATATGATCTTCTTCAAGATGATATTCATACGTAAGTTTTCCTATATCTAATTTTGCAGGAGGAAGTTCTAGTGTTTTTATCGCTTCAGCAATCTCTACACTATCAAAAATAGAGATATGCTTTTCTACAAAAGCACCGGCATACTCATGTAAGTCTAAAATCTCACTTACATTTCTGTCCATAAGTTGATTTCTGAAAAGGACAAGCTCTATGGATTTGTCATACCATAAATCGCTGGCAATTTTAATAAAGGCTACAGCAGCTCTACGACGATCTGCTTGAAAAGAAAGTTCTGTTTCGTAAGTATCTAGATGACTCATACTACTATTTATGTTTTTGAGTGTTGTTTATTTTATAAAGCACCCTTTTAAATTTTCGGCAAAAGTATAGATTTCAAACGTTTTCGTAATAGAAAAAAACAAAAAAAAGCTCTTTTATTTTAAAAGAGCTTTAGAATGAAGATTATAGTATGAATAAGATTATTTATAGAAACTAGTTTTCAAAGATGAAGCGGTTACGTTCTCCATTTTCATCAATAAAAACAATGCTAACAGGT
>JBLHOX010000419.1:0-3063 GCA_047623725.1 Dokdonia sp.
ATGTCTTGAAAATAATTGAGTATAATTCTTATATTAATGTGATTAGGGTCTTTAATTAGAAGAAATTTTTTGAATTCTTCTGGTACTTTTGTTATTAATTCTTCATTTGAAAAATTATTTCTCCATTCTTTAAATGTAGAAACTATAGAAGCTGCAGTATACTTCTTACCAACACTTATAGACTTTGATTGAAAAAAAACTTGAAACTCTTTTGACTCATGAAGTAAATAAATATTTAAGAAGTTCATTTCAAGACCAAATACTTTAAATGTTTCTAAATATGCTTCATATCTTCTTTCTGAATAATTTTTTCGATTCTGTATCCATTTCCGAAACATTTCTACATTATCCGTATCAGGATTATCTCTGTGACATTCTTTACAGAGAAGAACAATATTTCCATAGCAATTACAACCTCCAATTGCTTTTGGAATAACATGACATCTTTCTAAATATTTTTGCTGATCCCAGACTTTGAATATGTCATCTAGTTTCAGTTTACTGTCAGTTACATCATTTTCTGCCTCAAATCTTCCACAAGCCCAACAAGCAGGTTCTCCCCAATCCATGAACAAGCCTAAATTAAATATTTTTTCTCTCCAATATTTAGCTATTTGAGATTTTTTTGGAACAGTTTTCCTCAGTTTTCATAAAGAATGATCAAGATGAATTGTTGATTTTATAATCATTTTTTTAATTAATGTAAGTGGCTTAATTTAATAAATAATTATAACCTTCATCTAAGATTATAATTATAATTTTTTATGAAATACACGACAACATAGGACATCCTACTTTATTTCGAACCCATTCGGAACGTTTGGCAAACCAATGTATGATTTTGACACGAACTTTTACGGAGATATTATTTGATACTATCAAATAATTGATTTCACAATCTATTCCCTCCTAGGAAGGAGGGCTAGGGAGGTGTTTTTTTGAAGTATTTACTAACTCTAGCTTACACACTCCTAATCTCTCTTACTAGACGTGTGCTAAGCTTGTCTAAGTAGGGGAATACTAATATTTATTAATCCATATAGTTTACTGGAAAAGCAATAAATCAACTTCCTTGCTTCTCCCCAACAATAAACACATAATCTCCTAGATCATTTTCATAGGATTTAATAATACGATCAATAGCGCCAGAATCTATATCTTTTCTAAGTTGTAAAAGGCCTTGTGCTACTTCATTTTTGTGCCCTAGGGAAGAGAAGGAAGAAATGCCGTTTCTAATTTGAGGATTAAAATATAATTCAGGATTGTGCTTGCCGCAATACAAAAAATGATCTTGTAAATCGGCTTGAATCATATAAGGTTCTTCTGTACGTATTTTAAAATTAGCAGTTTCCATTGCCTGTGTAATGCGTTCTAAAGAGGGCATTTGTAACATAGAATCTGCTAGCATATTAGGGAAATAATGATGTAACCAGTAGCCTTTCATTTGCTTTGGAGTAGACGTAAAAATGACCATTTGACCTTCAGGAAGTAAAACCCTGTAGAGTTCTGAAAATGCTTTTTGTAGATCGGCCCAATGATGTATCGTTAAGGAAGCTATGATTCTGTGAATACTATGATCTGGTAATCCTGTATTTTCTGCAGTGCCTATTTGCCAATCGATAGCGTTGTTTTTCTGTATTGCTTTTTCTAGCATAATAGGAGATGGGTCCATACCGATCCATTGAAGTCCTTTTTTTTGAAACTCAGACGTATAATTTCCAGTACCGCATCCAATATCTAAATTGGTTCCATGTATGGTTGGTTGTAGATGATGTACGAATCGTTCTACGAGATATGGATCTGCTTTTCTGGTTAGATTATAATCGATTCCTATGCTGTCATATTTAGCTTTCATTCTTTGATACTATAGGTTATCAAACAATTTTCCGTAATAATTTAAATCTACTAATCTCCCATCTGTAGTGCGATAATCACGCCTAATGGTGCCTTCATATTCAAAACCACATTTGAGCGCAACGTGTATGCTTCTCTTGTTTTCTTTGGCGATTCTACAAAAGAGTTTTTTGAAACCGTATTCCTTGACGATCGTATCGATCAACTGTGTAAGGTGATGCGTAATAATACCATGACCTTCAAAATCGGCGTCAATAAAAGTACCTAATTCTGCTTTAGGTACTTCCCAATCTATATTTTTTATATCGATGAATCCAACAAGTTTTTCAGACGCTTTTTCTTTAATCAGATATGGAAAATACGTACGATGCTCTATACGGTTTGCGACCTCTTTACAATACGCTTGTGTAGCTTTAAGCGTAGTCGTTTTGGCAACCGTTCCCGCAAAGAAGTCACTTAGTCGTTCTTTATTCTTCTCTATAAGATTAAAAAAAGAAGTACTGTCCTCTTCTTGTAAGAGTAGAATTTCATAAACATTAAAATCAAATGACATGCTGTAATGGTTTTATAATACCAATTATGATTTAAAATGAGCCTAAAGAATTTGAATTATAACGTGCTCAGATGAGATAGAAAATCAAAGCATAGTTTTAACTACGGTTTTATTTTATATTGACATATGGGTGCGCTAGAAACAAATTATTAGGTGCATTTTAAGTTATAGTTGGTATAACACAATTTTACAACGAATTCTATTGAAAAAGATTGATTGAAATCAAGATTTCTGAATTCTTGATAATGTTTCTGGTGTCATTCTCAAATAGGAAGCAATATATCGATGTGGTATTTCTTGAAATAATCTAGGATGCGTTTCTAATAGGTGTTGATACCTCGCTATAGGCGCATCAAGTAATAAATTTTTCTCTCGATCAATTTGCATGACTAAAAGTTGGGAAAGCACTTTTTGCCAAAGCGTTAGCGTTTCCTTCTCTTTTTCAATAAAAGCAAAAAACTGCTTTTTAGAGATGATCCTGACCTTTGTTTTTTTGATCGTTTTGATACATAGTTTAGAAGCAGTATCCGTCAAGAAAGAATCTATTGCAGAGACCAATGATCCTGTATATCCAAAATATACGATATGTTCTTTAGCGTCTTCTGTAAAATAAACCCGCGCACTTCCTTCTTCCAAAAAATAAAGATGGGTATCTA
>JBLHOX010000420.1:0-3060 GCA_047623725.1 Dokdonia sp.
TAGACCTTAGTAAAACTCGAGGCGTTACTATTAATGGTTTAGACAGCTATGCAGAACCGCAATTACTCGATCGCTTACAGTATGCAAAAACAGATTTACCTACCACATCTATTCTAAAATCTTGATTATGCATTAGAAAATCTATTATAACTTGAATCTACTGCAAAATATACCGCTATGCTACATTTTTGATTCTAACCATAGCGATGCGATGCTAAAACTCATAAAATGCCATATTTTATTGTATCTCCAACACTAATTACGAAGATCTAATGCATAATCTGGGTTAAAAAGTAAGGGTATATCATCCTAACTTCAAAATGGTATTCTTTTCCTATTTTTTAGTTTTATCTTTGTTCCTATTTTTAGTACGCTGGAGTTTATCCTGAGCCTGTCGAAAGACGAAAGCGTACCCAACACAAAACACTATGCAATTATCTAAGATTCCTAAGCTTAAACACACAGACGGAGACAACTTTTTTTTACTCGCAGGTCCTTGCGCCATTGAAGGTGAAGACATGGCGATGCGTATTGCAGAAAAAGTATTAGAAATCACGACAAAACTAGAGATTCCTTATGTTTTTAAAGGTAGTTTTAGAAAAGCAAACCGTAGTCGTGTTGATAGTTTTACAGGAATAGGTGATGAGAAAGCATTAGAAATTCTTGCTAAAGTTTCAGAACGTTTTGATGTCCCTACAGTAACCGATATTCATGAGGCTTCAGATGCAGCCCTTGCAGCACAGTATGTAGATATACTTCAAATACCCGCTTTTCTTGTGCGACAAACATCACTTGTTGTTGCAGCTGCAAAAACAGGTAAAGTAGTCAATCTAAAGAAAGGACAGTTTATGTCTCCAGAAAGCATGCAACATGCTGCTAGAAAAGTAACAGACACAGGAAATGAGCAAGTGATGATCACCGATCGTGGGACGATGTTTGGATACCAAGATATGATTGTAGATTTTAGAGGAATTCCTACAATGCGACAATATGCGCCTACCGTACTAGATGTTACACATTCTTTACAACAACCTAATCAATCTAGTGGTGTGACGGGTGGTCGTCCAGATATGATAGAAACCATTGCGCGTGCAGGAATTGTAAATCATGTAGACGGCCTTTTTATAGAAACTCATTTTGATCCTGCAAATGCAAAAAGTGACGGGGCAAATATGCTAGACATTGCGTATCTAGAAAAATTATTAACGAACCTAGTTGCTATACGTAAAACCATCAATACATTGTAAGGGTATTTCATATAAGGGTAATAAACTATCTCGATCCAAGCATGTGAGATATCAAATCACAAAAAGAGGAAATCACAAATCCCAAAAAAAAGAAAAATACGATGCAAGCATCGAGGGGTTAAACAAAAAACTATCTAAAAATTACTCGAATGTCATTTCGAGCGCAGTCGAGAACTGTATTTCTACTAACGCTCAACTAGACATTGAGATAAAAGGTTAAGCCTTATAGCAGGCCTTAAACCCAATAATAAGAATCAAGGTATCAAAAATAGATCCCGCTCTTCAGCGGGATTAGTTCAACTAACTATTTTGCATGCGTCTTTCAGACTTTACAAAAAAGTGTTTCACTAAAAAAAGGGAACCTTCCCCCAAAGGGTCCCTGCTTGCTAGATAAGGCACATAATATTCATGTAATTGATTAGCAAGTTTAGTTTCAATGAAACTTCTACAAACATAGGTGTAACCTTTTTAATATACCATTAATATATTAAAAGTTAACATTACGATAATACTGTATTAGCTTTTTTTATTAAAGTCTGCTGTTGCCTTTAAAATATCTTGTAATATCCTCACATCAATCTCTTCTAACGTATAATATCGTAACGATCTGATTGTTTTACGTTTCTCTCCCGCAACTAGATGCTCTTTATGGATATCTATATGAATTCCATTCACAAAACCTACATCCACAAATGTTTTTCTAAAGTTAAGAAAACAATGCATTTTTCCATGTACACTGTAAAAAGGCAAATGCCACTTATACTGTTCTTCTACTTCGGGTATCGTATGTTTAATTATAGCCTGTAACTCCATGAGTATAGTACGCCAAGGCTCTGGTTTTGATACAATATAATCTTCGGCAGGATTCAAGGGTTTCTTATTTTTATTGTTAGCCATTTAACCCACATTATGCATTAGAAAATCTATTACAACTTGAAGAAGCAATAATACATAATGCGGGTTTACTATAAAAATACTATAAATTACTAAAAAAGGATTTCTATTTGCTTTCGCGAAAGCGTAAACAACTCTTATATAGATTAATTAGTAATACATAAGAATTCTCATCAATTTTAAAATAACATATTTTTTTTGAGTGAACAACATTGTAAATAAAGAATGTTGTTGAAAATTTTAAAATCCCTATTTTTAAGCAACCTTATAATGGAGAATATATGAGTTCAAGACGTGATTTTGTAAAGAAAACAGCTTTAGTTGGTGCAGGAATTGCACTTGCTCCCAACCTAGCCTATAGTGCTACACAAACCACAAAAGACACTTTAAGGGTCGCCCTTATTGGTGTGGGATTGCGAGGCACAAATCATCTCACCAATTTATTACAACGCAAAGATGTGACGGTAGAAGCGATATGTGATATTGATCCAAGCAGAATCACCATCGCTAAAGAACATATTGCAAAAGCTGGATTTAAAACACCTAAAGTATTTGGTAAAGATGACTATGATTATAGAAATCTTCTGGAAGATGCAACCATAGATGCAGTCATTATTTCTACCCCTTGGTTATGGCACACACGCATGGCAATAGATGCTATGAAAGCGGGAAAATATACAGGCGTTGAAGTTTCGGCAGCCAATACCATGGAAGAATGTTGGGATCTTGTCAATACGCATGAAGAAACAGGAAGTCACTTAATGATCCTAGAAAATGTAAATTATCGACGTGATATTTTAGCCGTATTGAATATGGTGAAACAGGAAGTGTTTGGAGAATTGATTCATTTTAGATGCGGATACCAACATGACTTGCGCTTTGTCAAATTAAATGATGGAGTGACTCCGTATGGAAAAGG
>JBLHOX010000421.1:0-3060 GCA_047623725.1 Dokdonia sp.
ATCAGATATGTATTCAGAAATAGATGCTGATAAATCTTTTACATTATCATAAGGACATGAAATAGATGCGCCTGCTTCATGCAAATAATTTGCCGTAACAACTTCATTATTTACAATCACTCCTATTCCAGTTTTAATAGCATCTCCCCATTTATTTGAGGCTGCCAATGTATTTATGACAGAAGATGGATCATAATACGTAAACACAAAATCTGATACTAAGTATGACGATAGTGCATCTGCATTTGAAACCTCTCCTAGGTATTGTACATTTTCTTTTTGAGCTAATTCCTTAGCTTCTGGGCAATCCAATTTTCCAACTAAAATAAAAGCAACATCTTTACCTTCTAGTGAATTACGTAACGCCAAAGCAGTTTTCATACCTCGACCAGAACCTAACCAGCCATTAATATTGATAACAACCGATGCTTTGATCCAATCTTTTGTTTTTGTAATCTCTTTAGCCTTCTCTATTTCTGATTCACTTGGTGTATTCTGTAAAATATAAAACTTCTTAGAAGCAAAATCATATCGTTCTTGTACAGGTATCACGTGCTTATACACATGCCTAGATGTTATTTTCTCAAAAAACTGCATCAGTATCTTAACAGGTTTTGGAAAATTAAATAACATAGAAAAACGATCTGCATCGTCAAAATATAATTTAAACCCTTTAATCTTACTTGCTAATAATAGTGGAAAAGCACTTTCAAAACCTAACGCCCAAACCGTTTGCCCCTTCTTAAAAGAGAAGCTTTTAAAAAATAACCTGATCATCCAAGTAAAGTACATTAACTTTATTTTAGACCCTCCATAACCTCCACCGGTTTGGACTATTTTTTTATCAATTTCAAAAGGCAATTCTGTTTCTACACGCTCTCCTTCTATACGCTCCCACCCTACATGTTCTATAGACTTAACACCACTTTTATTTAAAAAAATAGCTAATTTATACAACCTAGTTCTTTTTGACACCGAAGATAACGGTGCCACTATTGAAAATCTAGATGTAGTATGTATATCGTTACGAGGCAACATGAATTTCTTTAAGTATTTTGGTTGTATAAATATTTGAGACTATAAGTCTAAAAAGCCAGTTAGATACTGACAATATAGATATAATTTGTGCGGCTTGAATTCCAGAAGTTACATTTAAAGTAATAAAAACTCCTATTATATATAATCCAGCTGATATCCAAAAAAGAATAGCAACTGATTTTAATCTTTTTTTATCTGAATAAATACCTAAACATACAGAGGTTGCAATATATATCCCTCTGATTATACATAAAACAGAAAGTGATGTGATAATCATCCAGTCTAAGGTATCAACTTTAATTTTAGAAAAATAAGTCATATACACATACCCTAGCATAACAGATAGTCCTGTAATAAGCACTGCAAAAACAGAAATTTTTAAAGAAAAGTTTTTGAACTTATTAATAGACATTTTCTTTTGTCTCCTAATTTTAGGTCCAAAATAAAAACCTAAAAACCCATTAACGCTCAAGGCTATTGGAGTAAATACAGCAAAATACTTAAACAAATGCGCAGATGCTTGTATATCTCCACTTAGGTTTATTAAAAACTGTTCTCCGTATACAGCTAATATAAGCGTCAGGTTTGTAAAAAGAAATGTGGTGGCAATGGCTCTAGAATCAGCATCAGAAAGATTTTCAAAAAGAGAACGATCTTCTTTGGTCTTATATCCTCCAAAAATAATAGCACTTATTAATGTTAATGCAATTGGAATAAGAAAATAATAAGATAACTCCTCAAAAACACCAAAAAATAAAAAACCTAATAAGAGTACCTTCCAAAAATTTGTTGAAAATTGAGACTTCCAAAGATTAAAACATGCTCTTAAAGAGGCAGATGAATAGTTTATAAAGCCAAATAGTAAAACTCCTAAAAATAAATACATCCCTTTTTGAAATGTATAGCCTTTAAAAACAGCAATCAAAGTAACACTTATAATCGCTATCACAATCGCTTGAACAACAAACCTCTTAAAAAATCGAGTAACAAGACTAGGGTCTCTTACAAAAACTTGATCATATCCTAATAGAACAATAGAACCAAGAATGATAATGGTCGATTTATAAAAAGCCCATTCAGCAATATTTTCTTGACTAAAATTTTCAGAAACAAAAATATCAGCAAGAAGAAAACTTAAAAGGCCTAATCCATAAAACCCAAAGGATATTAATACATCAATCTTCTTCTTCATGAATCCTTCTTGTTGTTATCTTCTTTGCAGGGTTTCCTGCATAAACACCATAAGGCTCTGTACTCTTTGTAAGGATAGCTCCGGCCGCCACAATAGAACCTTCTGCGATAAGTTCAACAGAGGGTAAAATAATAGAGCCTGCTCCAATCCAAGCATAATCTTCTACAACTAATTTTGAAAACTTTATAGGATTGCGCTTCCAATTTTTATATCCATCATGGATTCCATGATTGTGTGTAAATATCTTTACCCCTTCTGATATTGCGATACTACTTCCTAAATCTACGCCTCCAGAATAATCTATATAGGTATCTGCTCCAATATTGACCTCTCCCCTACATTTAAAAAAAGCATCTTTATTAGCATGAGCTGTAGATATAATTACCTTCTCATCTACATAGAGTAAAGGAGAATTAAAAAACTTTCTATACAACCCCCATCTAAACCTTCTTAGTCCGTATAGACTAAATAAAGGAGAGTTTCTAAAAATTAAGATGAGTAGTTTTAATATGTTCTTCACAACTATTTGTTTACGCCTGCAAAATCTAAAATTTTCTTATCAGAATCTTTAGGTAAGTTTTTAAATTCATCATGAGCAACAAGATATACTACGATATCAGCTTTCGCGAAAGCGTCCTCAAAATTAGTTAATTTAAATACTTTATGGTCTTGGATATTTGGCTCTACAATATAGAACTCTTCATCATTTGCATTTTGCAATACTTTTTGAGCAATATATTTTGCTGGAGATTCTCTTAAATCGTCAATGTTCGGCTTAAAAGCAAGCCCCATTAATGCAATTTTAGGTTTTCTTCCATGATCTAATTGAT
>JBLHOX010000422.1:0-3039 GCA_047623725.1 Dokdonia sp.
GGACAACGATATGCATTAGTCACGATGTGTATAGGTGTTGGACAAGGATATGCCGCTATTATTGAAAATGTAACCATTTGATTTTGATGAAGGTTCTAGAAATTCACTTTCCATTGACGCACAATGATGTTTATGAGATAATTAAAGAAAAGTATAACCCAGGCGTTGAATCATTGTTAATAATTTTCACAAATAGATTTAGTCCTGAATATTTATTTACTAAGCAAGATGTTATTCTAGAAATTGAAGAGAAATTAAAGTCTAGAAAAAAAGAGTGGTTTGACTATAAAGAAGGTAAAGTCTTTTTAAATTTAGATAAATTAAGAATAATAAAGGGTCTTGAAAGTTTAGAGTGGTTAAAAGGGAATTTCCCAATTGATCCAGAAATAAATTTTAAGGAAAAGGTTATAGAAGTTAGAATCAATATTAGGAAGGAAAACTTAAAAACTATGAGTTACCAGAAAAGAATCTTTTTAAGCCATAAAACAGCTAATAAGGAAATTGTTAGAGAATATAAAAAGACTCTTTCTGTTTTAGGTTATAATCCATGGATAGATGAACAAGACATGCCCGCTGGGACAGTTGCTCATAGAGCAATTTCAGAAGGATTTAAAGATTCTTGCGCTGTAATTTTCTTTATAACAACTGATTTTGAAGATGATAGATGGCTTAGGGCAGAGATTGATCACGCAATTAATGAGAAAATAGAAAAAGGCGATAAGTTTAGTATTATTACTTTGGTTTTGTCTGAAGATGCTATTGTTCCTGAACCTCTTAAAACGTATATCTGGAAATCTCCCAAAAATAATTTAGAAGGGCTCAGAGATATTATATCAGCTCTTCCAAAAATGTAACGATATAAGCTTTCGCGAAAGCGTACTAAGTAAATACACCATGAAAATACTAATTGTAGGAGGAAACGGAACTATAGGAAGAACCGTATCAGAACGTTTTTCTGAGAATCATGAAGTGCTTATCGCTGGAAGATCATCGGGAGATGTCACGGTAGATATCGCTTCTTCGGAGTCTATTCAAAAAATGTTTGAATCTGTTGGGAAGTTGGATGCGATTGTAAATATTGCAGGAGACGCAAAATGGGATAAGTTTGATAACCTCTCTGAAGATGATTTCTATATAGGAATCAAAAGTAAGATGATGGGACAAGTTAACTTAGTGCGTTTAGGGAAATCATTCTTACATGATGGAGGTTCGATTACGCTTACCACTGGAATCTTGGCAGATGAGCCAGTAGATATGACAACGAGTGCTGCGATGGTGAATGGAGCGATCCAGAGTTTTACAAAAGCAGTTGCTTTAGAGCTAGAAAGAGGTATTCGTGTGAATGTCGTTTCAGCAGACCTAGTAGAAGATGCTTATGAAAAATACAAAGATTACTTCCCTGGAAATACCCCAGTGCCTATGCATAAAGTCGTAGATGGCTATGTGAAGAGTGTGATGGGGAGAATTAATGGAGAAGTGATACGCATAAGAGGGTAAGGAGATATACGCTTTCGCGAAAGCGAAATTTATACTAAGCTAGCCGAAGTACGAAAACAAAATAATAACGAACACCGAATACTGAATATAGAACGTTGAAGTATTTCATCATTCGATATTCAATATTCATTATTTGATATTCAACATGAATAAAACACAACATTACATACAAGGTGCTTGGGCTGATGGTCAGGGAGAAGGTGCTCCTATTTTGGACTCAGTAACAGGAGAGCAATTCACAAGCGTCACTACCGAGGGAATTGATACGGCAAGTATCCTTCAGTATGGACGTGATCACGGATCTGTATTACGTAAAATGACATTTCAGGAGCGTGGGAATATGCTTAAAAAACTGGCCATGTATCTTACTAAAAAGAAACGTGCCTTTTATGAATTAAGTTATCGTACAGGCGCCACCAAAATTGATAGTTGGATTGATATAGAAGGAGGTTTTGGAAACTTGTTTGCAAATGCATCCTTACGTAAATTATTCCCAAACCAATCGTATCATGTAGAAGGTGATCCTATTGATTTGTCAAGAGGAGGACGCTTTATGGCACATCATATTATGGTGCCACGAGAAGGAATTGCTGTACATATCAATGCATTTAACTTCCCGATTTGGGGAATGTTAGAAAAATGTGCCGTTAACTGGATGGCAGGAATGCCAGCTGTTGTTTTACCAGCGCCACAAACAGCTTATTTGACAGAAGCTGTTGTAAGAGAAATTATTGCTTCTGGAATATTACCAGAAGGATCTTTACAATTGATTAGTGGTACCGCGAGAGATATTCTAGATACGGTTCAATCTCAAGATGTGGTGACTTTTACAGGGTCTGCTTTGGTAGGGAGAACATTAAGAAATCATCCGCAATTAACACAAGAATCGGTGCCATTTACGATGGAAGCAGATTCATTGAATGCTGCTATTCTTGGTGAAGATGCTGTGCCAGGAACACCAGAATTTAATCTGTTTATCAAAGAAGTGCGTAATGAGATAACCGTAAAGTCTGGACAGAAATGCACCGCTATACGTCGTATTATCGTCCCTGCTAAACTTGTAGAAGATGTGCAAATTGCACTAGGAAAAGCGTTGGATAAAGTAACTATAGGAGATCCTCGTTTAAAAGAGGTACGTATGGGAGCATTGGTAAATGAAGCACAACGTCAATCTGTAAGAACACAAGTACAAGAGATTGCAAAAACAGCCGAGATCGTATATGGAAATCTTAACGAAGTAGAAACCATTGGTGCTGATGCTCAAAAAGGAGCTTTTATGAAACCTATTTTACTTCGAGAAGATAGTCCGTTGACTAATGAAAATGCACATATTACAGAAGCTTTTGGTCCTGTAAGTACCATCATGCCGTATAACAATCTTGAAGAAGCAATTACACTTGCTAAAATGGGTAAAGGATCTTTGGTGAGTTCTATTATGACCAATGATAATCAAATAGCAAAAGAATATGCTGTAAATGCGGCGTCTCATCATGGGCGTATTTTGATCCTGAACCGAGAAAGTGCAAAGCAGTCTACAGGTCA
>JBLHOX010000423.1:0-3039 GCA_047623725.1 Dokdonia sp.
CCTGGTGTATCAATTATTTTTGCATTATTAAAACTAAGATCATACATCTCTGCAAATGTGGTCGTATGCTGCCCTTGCATGTGCTGCTCACTGATCTCTTTTGTTTTAATATTCAGGTTAGGTTCTATAGCATTTACAAGTGTAGATTTTCCAACACCACTGTGCCCTGTAAAGATATTTACTTTTCCTTCCATTTGTTTTTTCAACACATCTAAATTGGTTTCTTTTAGCGCTGAAATTCCTAGACATTCATACCCAACATCTCTATACATCGCTGCAAGAAATTTGATTTCGAGTAACTCATCCTCATTGTAGCTATCTATCTTATTAAAGAGTAAAATTGCTTTAATTCTGTATGCTTCTGCAGAGATTAAGAAACGATCTATAAACGCAGTAAACGTAGGAGGATTATTTAAAGTAACCAATAAAAAAACCTGATCAACATTTGACGCAATAATATGTGTTTGCTTAGAGAGGTTGACAGATTTTCGGATAATATAATTATCTCTCACATGGATATTTGTAATAACACCTGTCTCTACATCGCTTTTTGTATCCAAATCAAAATCTACGACATCCCCTACAGATACAGGGTTTGTGCTTTTTATACCTTTAATACGGAACTTTCCTTTAATACGGCATTCATACCACTGACCATCTTCGGCCTTTACGGTGTACCAACTTCCAGTAGATTTATATACGATTCCTGTCATAAAATATAATTATGCAAAAATAGTTACTTTTTACGTAGTAATTGGTTTAATTTGCCCTCGTAAAAACTATTTAAAACACATATTATGAAAAAAATATTACTAGGTCTTGTTATGATCGCTCTTCTATCATTTGAGATGAAAGCACAACAGTATGAAATAAAGATTGTAACTTCAATAGAATCTATTGTTCCTAATGGATTAGGACGTAGCCGTATTGTATCTGCAAATGACTCTAGAGATTACAAAGAATTCACATCTACCCAAACCGAAGAAGATAACACACGAAACAAGTCTAAAAGAGGTGAACTTAGAGTAAAAGGTTTTGACGAGACAAAACTTTTAAACTTCTTTAATCTTGGAGGGATTCGTTTTCAAAATATTGCTTCTAACGATGCTATTATTGAATCAAAAATCAATACGATGCTCATGGAAGGATGGGATTTAGCTTTTGTCGCTAGTGCTGTAGAAAGTGAAGGTGGTAAAGGAGATGGTAAAGGTATTTTTATTACTAGATATTTTTTCAAGAGATTAAAACAGTAGTTAGAATAATACCACTTAAAATAGCATAAATAATTAGTTTTTAGAGCACCTAAAATTTAAATTATTTTTATACGATTTTAAATTATAATTGGTATAATAACAGAATCACAATATAAAAGGCTTCCAATAATTTAAATTATTGGAAGCCTTTTATGTATTAAGTATAAACAGGTGTTTGCAAAACCAGTTATACGGCTATTTTGAAAGCGCTATTTTTTGTTGATGATTAATAGATTCCTGGTGTACTGCTTTAAATACTCTAAGAATAAATTCTTCACTTAGATTATGTTGTTCTCCTTCGAGAATCATTTTTCCTAAGATTTCATTCCAACGTCTAGTTTGCAGTATGGCAACATTATTATCACTTTTAAGCTCTCCAATTTGGTCTGCAACCTTCATACGCTTGCCTAAAGACTCAATAAGTTGATGATCTACTACATCTATTTGTGTACGTAATGTATTAATCTTATTGTTATACTCTATTTCATTACCCTCTACTTTACGTATTTTAAGGTCAACCATCATCTTGATGAGTGTCTCTGGTGTGATTTGTTGCGCAGCATCACTCCATGCATTATCAGGATCATAATGCGTCTCTACCATTAAGCCATCATAATTCAAATCTAATGCCGTCTGACTTAGATCATGAATAATGTCGCGACGCCCTGCTATATGAGAAGGATCTAATATCAGTGGAAGATCTGGGAAACGATTTTGTAAGTCAATCGCTATTTGCCATTCTGGATTATTTCTGTAACGTGTTTTTTCATAGGTAGAAAACCCTCTATGAATCACTCCTAGATTTTGAATATCTGCAGTGTAAAAACGCTCAACGGCTCCAAGCCAAAGTGCTAAATCTGGATTGACTGGGTTTTTAATAAGTACCGTCTTGTCTGTTCCTCTCAGCGCATCTGCTATATCTTGTACAATAAAAGGGGAGACAGTTGTACGTGCTCCAATCCATAAGATATCTACGTCATGTTCTAAAGCGAGTTCTACATGATTTGCATTTGCCACTTCTGTCGTGGTGAGCATTCCTGTTTCTTGCTTTGCCTTTTGAAGCCATTTTAATCCTAAAGCTCCTACGCCTTCAAAGTTACCTGGACGTGTACGAGGTTTCCAAATACCAGCTCTTAATACCGTAGCATCGGTATCTTTAAGTTGGTGTGCAATTTTCAATACTTGCTCCTCTGTTTCTGCGCTACAAGGCCCTGCTATTACAAGTGGGTGATCCAAGTTAAAGGCATCTAACCAATTTCTAAGTTCTTTTTTATTTTCCATAGTGTTTGCATGTTTATACCTCTTCAGGTTTATTCTTATTCTATTCCTTTTAATATTTCTTTAATATGATTCGTATTTTCCATCTCTTGATGCACGCCGTTAAAGTCATCTTCCTGCATCAATTTTTTAAAATGTGTCAGGTTAATAATATACTCATCGAGTGTCTCTAAGATATTGTCTTTATTTTGTTTAAATATGGAGGTCCAGGTCGTTGGATTACTTTTTGCTAATCGCACCGTAGAAGCAAAACCACTTCCTGCCATATCAAAAATATCGCGTTCGTTTTTTTCTTTATTGATCACGGTCTTCCCTAGCATAAAGGCACTTATATGTGACAAATGCGACATATAAGCGATATGCTTATCATGAGAAATAGGATCCATATATCGAATACGCATTCCTATAGACGTAAATAATTGCAATGCCTTTTCTTGAAGTTTAAAACTTGTTTTTTCTACTTCACAAATAATGTTTGTCTTTCCATTATAAAGTCCTTCTATAGCTG
>JBLHOX010000424.1:0-3027 GCA_047623725.1 Dokdonia sp.
CTTGATGACGCTCTACTTCTAAGAAAGCTTCGCTATTATTTGAACGTATTTTATATTCTATGCTTTTTCCATCGACACCCCAATCATAATCTGATAGCTCTATAACTTCCCAAGAGGTACTCTTATAATTAAAAGTGGTACCTACTCTAAGATTGTTAAGTTGTATATCATCTTTATTTCCAAACATATATTATTATTTTAAATCCTTTCCACAATGGGGACATTGCTCATAAGAGTCATTTTTTGTTTTTTTCCTGTTGTGTTGTATTTCTTCAATATAAGCAGAACTTATAATACCTGTAGGTAATGCAACAATCCCAATACCTAATAATGCAATGACACCACTCAGAATTTTCCCTATTCCTGTAACGGGATAAATATCTCCATACCCTACAGTTGTTAAAGTAGCTACAGCCCACCATAAGGCTTCGCCTATATTTGCAAAAGCTTCTGGTTGTGCTTCATTTTCTATATTATACATTAATGTAGCAGATAGAATAAGGAGTAAAGAGACAATAAATACAGTAATTAAAATATCACTTTTTGTTCTTCTAAATACCTGTATAATTAATTTTAAAGAATTAGAATGTCTATTGAGTTTTAAGAGACGTAAAAGGCGAAAAAGTCTTAGCACACGTACCACACGTAAATCTATCTTTATAAAATACGGTAGATAAAAAGGAATAACCGAAATAAGGTCAATGATTCCCATAAATGAGAACATATATTTTAACCTTGCTTTATAGGGTTTTACATCTGGGTACTCCAGATCAGCGGTCCAGATTCGGATGATGTATTCAATAGAAAATATAACGATAGAAAATATCTCTATATTCCAGAATATAGTTTTGTAATCTGCATTAATGTTCTCATACGATTCTAAAAATAACGCAAAAACATTAATGATAATAAGGGCAGAAATAAAATAGTGTACAAAGGCATCTCCTTTACTATTATTTTGATCCTCATCAATTAAGTTAAATATCTTCTGTCTAATTTTCATTTTTCATGGCATTAAGTGCTTCAATTCTTTTTAAAGCACCTCTTTTACTATCTTCTTCTTCATAGTGTGTTGCTCCAAAGGCTTCTTTAAGCCATAAAATACCCGACGCTAATGAATAGGATTGATTACACGTAAAAATATCCAAGGCAACATAACAGTGCTCTGGCCAAGTATGGATAGCGATATGACTTTCTTGTATGACAATAACTCCGCTTATTCCTATGGGAGAAAACTCATGAATGGTTGTATTAATAACAGTAAGTTCCATCATACCCGCTGCTTTAAGTAAGGTATGTTCAATAAAATCTCTAGAATTTATTTTTTCTGGATCACAACCATAAAAATCAATTGTTTTCTGATATCCGAGGTGTGTATTATTCATAATCCAAATATAAAGGAATATGTAAAGACAAAATAACTTTCGATTATTACTTATAAAGAGAAAGAGTTCGCTTTCGCGAAAGCGTATCATAGCATAAAAAAAGTAGGCATTTAACCCGGATTATGGAATAGAACTTCGTGATGAGGTTTGAAAGTGCCATAAAATAAGATGTTTTATCAATTTCAGCATAGCACCGCTATGGTTAGATTGAAAAATAGAGTAAAGCGTATTATTTTGCAGTAGTTTCAGGCCGTAATAGGTTTTCTATTGCATAATCTGGGTTTAACGATTCCAGTCCCAATTGATCATTGCCCATAAAGTACCATCGGTCATTTGGGTTTCTAAAATTTTAAAACCAACACGCTTATGCGCTTCTATAGAGCGTGTATTTGCTATTGCTACTTCGGTAAACAAGCAATCATAAGAGTCACTTAGTTCTTCTTTGTAAAAGGTGTACATACCTTTAAAAACGCCTTGACCTCTATACGGTTTGTCTATACACACTTGCCCCATAGCCACATAATTTTTACCTTTTAAGAGCGTATCTGCAGTCTCAAACATAGGGATAAGAATAGGCATCTCGTATTTAAAACTTCTAAGCATTACGAGCGCATATCCAGCAACGATGTCTCCATCCATCGCAAGAATATGAGCGCAGGTATCATTCATTTTTTCTAAAATTTCAAAAGTATGAGGTACGGTAATATACCCTTGTTCTTCTCTATCTTGAAGAGAAGTATTAGCTTTAAGACTGCGTTTTTGAATCGCTAGGATTTCATGCAGTTCTTTATCTGAAGTGGCTCTTTTGTAGGTAATCATAGGTGTTAAATAGATAAAATAATTAGCATACATACATGCTAAAAATATTTTAAAATGGATCCTTAGTTGCTACCTGGTAAATCAGGATCAGTTAAAGTTTTATTGACAGTATCTGTAGGACAGGTTGCTTGTCCCTCATTCGTATTTTGCCCTCCTCCTTTAATAATATGTAACGTATTAAACTGTGAAATTGTAAACTTATTTAGTTTTAACTTTTTCATGATAGGTTTAGTTTGATTAGTATCCATTAAATATAATTCTATTACCAATTATATAAAAATTCTAGCGTAGCAATAAGGGTATATTCACGAATATGTAGTGCTTTTTTCTAATTCACTAATAAAGTAAGAAGGCATAATACCAGTTTTATTAACAAAGGCTTTAGAAAACGATTGGGTATTACTAAAACCAACGTCCTTCGCTATGGCTTTAATGGTGTATCGCCTAAATGTATGGTTAGATTTTAATTGTGAGATTGTATAATTAATGCGTAACCCATTAAGATAATTAATAAACGATTCCTTCTTGAAATAGTTTACAACTTTAGACAAATAATTAGCATTTGTATTCATGCTTTTTGCCAAATCATTAAGATTAATGCCAGGCTTTAAATAACCATGAGATTCTTCAAAACTCTGCAATTTTTTAAGAATTTGATCTACTATTTTTGCAGAGATGTTTAAGGTAGAAGATTTTTTATTGCATATCCGTTTAGTTTCCAGTTGCTGTAATAGCTGCTATCACTAGTCTGTCAAATATTCTATCTCCAAAATACCTTCTATTGAGCTTATAAATGAATTCATTTAGGTATAATTGGAGGTAT
>JBLHOX010000425.1:0-3017 GCA_047623725.1 Dokdonia sp.
ATCCAAGAAAAAGGATACGCTATAAATTTTGCGACAGCCGTATCGAAATACACATAATCTTCACTTGATTTTATAGTAGATAAATCTGCATCTGCATAATATTTTAATAGTGGCATTAAGTAACTTCCTTGATGCTCTAAGCTGTTTCTGTCTAAATTTTCTGCAGTATCATTAACGGTGTGATAATCATAATGATCATCTATAAATGCAAAGAAAAACCCATCTATATCTCCACCTTCTCTTAAAATCGTAGAGTCGGTATCATTAGGAAGCATTTTATAGATACTATACATAAGTGATGTTGCGACAGGATATTCCACATCTGCTTCCATAAACCCTTTAATAAGATTTGCATTCCCGCCATTGGTCTCTACAATCATGTTGGAAGGACCTCCACTACCACGTGCTTCAAAGTTGAGAGCTAGTGCTACATCTTTTGCCCAAGGATGCTCATCTACAAATAAAGAAGCACCATTAAGTCCTAACTCTTCAGAATCTGTAATACAAATAATAATATCGTTTTTGGGTTTGGCTCCACTTGCTAGATAGGCACGCACACTTTCGAGTATCGTCACAACTCCTGAGCCTGCATCACTCGCTCCATGGGATAAACTATGTGGCGCACTATCATAATGTGACACGAGCATCAGCGCCTTTCCATCTCCAGTTCCTTTAATACGAGCCAGAATATTTTGTGGTTTTACCAAATTGCCATATCCTCTCCATGCATCAAACGTAAACCCTTCCTGTACTTGCGGATTCAATCCTAGTGTTTTGAGTTCTTGGACAATATAATCTCGTACATCTTCATGCGCTTTTGTCCCTACAAAATGAGGTTCCTTTGCAATCACTTCTAAATGTTGTAATGCACGTGCTGTAGAAAATTCGTTAGCCGGTGTATCAAGACCACTTATTTCTTTAGGAAGTAAGGAGTTGAAAGCTACAGAAATTAACGCTATAACGAGAATTATAGAAAAAATATGAATAATACGTTTCATAGAGGGTTTGGTTTAGTTATCCTAAAAATACAATTTTTGAAGATGTTTCCGCTTTCGCGAAAGCATAAACCACATAATCTCCTTTTAATTCACTAACTTTAAGAGTATTTTTTCATTAAAAAAACAGCTCGCTATGGGAATCAAAAGTTTTACTGGGCGTCGTGCCAAACCCTCAAAAGGCAACCCTACAGATATTAAAGTAAGTGATTACATGACTAAAAAATTAATCACATTTAAGTCAGATCAATCTGTCTTAGAAGTCATGAATTTACTGATTAAACATAAAATTTCTGGTGGTCCTGTTGTTAATGAAAACAACGAACTTGTGGGTATCATCTCTGAAGGTGACTGTATGAAGCAAATCTCAGAAAGCCGTTATTACAATATGCCTATGGAAGACATGTTTGTAGAAAAATACATGGTAAAAGAAGTAGAAACAATAGACGGAAACATGAACGTCTTTGATGCGGCTAATAAATTTGTAAACTCCAAACGCCGTCGCTTCCCTATTTTAGAAAACGGGAAACTGGTTGGGCAAATAAGTCAGAAAGATGTTCTTAAAGCTGCCTTAACTTTAAATGGGCAAACCTGGAAATAAATACCTAGGCTAGCTTATCAAACCAAGCTAACATCAAATTTTCTGGCTCGTATAAAAAATCTTCTTTACGTTCTAATCCTATTTTTTCTAGTACACGACAAGAAGCACCATTACCTAGCTCTGATATCCCGCAAAGTTTTTGATCTGGGAAATGCTCAAAAAAGTAATCTCTTGCAGCAATAGAAGATTCGGTCGCATACCCTTTACCCCAATATTGAGGCATAAATCGATACCCTATATCGTAAAAGTTGGTGTGTCCATTCGGTGCCCACTCGGTATTCATTTTAAGACCTGTCCAGCCTATCCAATCACCGCTTGATTTCTCAATAGCCGCCCAACGTCCTATCCCATACTTTTCATATTGCACACGGATAGACTCTATATACGCACGTGCTTTGCCCATACAAGAAATAGGGGTTTTTCCTAGATATTCATGTACCAAAGGATCACTATCCAGATCATACATAAAACCTGTATCTTCTATAACAATTTCTCTAAGAATGAGATTTTTGGTCTCTGCAAATATTTTCATGAAAACATAATAATGATTAAATTCTAACCCGTTGTTTATTTTGAAATAAGTGAAAATAGAATGATTCAAATTTTCAATTTTTTACCTCAATCCTAAAGGAAGAATTGAAAATTTCAGCGATATACCCTTTAGGGTTAGGGAAAAATCGATGAAATAACTCAAAATATATAACGGATAACTATAGAATGAATATACTTAAAATTAGGAATACTATAAGATATAAATTCTTGTAAATAAATTACTTTTAGCCCACTCATGTTTATGCCATAAAAATATCGCACATGCAACATCAAAAACATCTCTTTTCACTTCCTGAAGACGTCACTTATATAAATGGTGCTTATATGTCTCCGCAACTTAAAAGCGTTGCCGAAATAGGCGTAGAAAGTCTTTTAAAGAAAAACAATCCTGCTGCTATTTCTCCATCTGATTTCTTTACCAATCGTACGATAATAAAACAACGTTTTGCTACACTTATTGATGCACCAGATTATCAGAACTGTGCTATTATACCTGCGGTATCGTATGGTATTGCGACGGTTGCAAAGAACATCCCATTACAAGAAGGAGATGAGATACTTTTGATAGATGAGCAATTTCCTAGTAATGTATACGCTTGGCGCGAAAAAGCAAACACAACGGGTGCTATCATAAACGTAGTGGCTCCGCCAAAGACCTTTGAAAATCGAGGCAAGTTATGGAATGCCTCTATTCTCGAAGCGATTAACACCCAAACGAAAGTGGTTGCTATGGGTCATGTTCATTGGGCAGACGGTACTTTATTTGATTTGGTTTCTATACGTAAAAGAGCACATGAAGTAGGTGCAAAACTCATCATAGATGGCACACAAAGTGTAGGCGCACTTCCTTTTTCTGTAAAGGAGATTCA
>JBLHOX010000426.1:0-3009 GCA_047623725.1 Dokdonia sp.
TCCATCAGGATTTCCATCCTCACTTAAAATAAACTTAACCTCTAATTTATCGAATGAAATTGCTCCATCTTGCATCCTTTTCTTCCGAAGAATTTTTGCCAATCTGTCCATTTCTAAAATAGCGTCAGCAATAGGCTTATCAATTTTATATTCTTTATCAGTAATAGAAATTTCTGCTGGAATCGTATGCGAAGTATCGTCAGGATTCTCAATTATATGTTGAGATTCTTCGTATGCAAAACGTGCATCACTATAGGTTACGGTTCTTCCGAACCATTTATTTAATATCTCTGCTTTGGAGTTTATTTCAAAAACTGCTGAAAAAGTATATTTTTCTTCGTGAGGTCTTAACGAACAAGCTCCGTTCGAAAGAATCTCTGGCAACATCGGCACTACTCTATCTACTAGATAAACTGAAGTTGCACGTTCATAAGCCTCATCATCTAATACGGTACCTTCTTTTAGATAATGGGACACATCGGCAATATGAATACCTATTTCATAGTTTCCATTATCAAGTTTTGTAAATGATAATGCATCATCAAAATCCTTCGCATCTTTAGGGTCTATTGTAAAAGTTAGATCCTTACGCATATCCCTTCGTTTTTCTATTTCTTCAGGATGAATCTTTGTATCTAAATTGTTCGCGTAAGCTTCCACCTCTGCAGGGAATTCATACGGTAATCCGTACTGTGCTAGTATGGCATGAATTTCTGTATTATGCTCTCCAGGTAACCCGAGAACTTTAAGAACAGATCCAAAAGGAGAATCGGCTTTTTCTGGCCAATCTTCCATCTGAACAAGTACTATTTCCCCATTTTTCGCCCCATTTATTTTATTTTTAGGAACAAAAATATCTGTGTGCATTTTATGGTCTGTCACATCAACAAACGCAAAGTTATCTTGTACCTGTATGGTACCAACAAATTCAGTTTTCTTTCTTTCTACTATTCTTGTAATCTCTCCTTCAGTTTTACCTCCTTTTTTACGTTTAAAGACATAAACCTCTACGGTATCACCATTTAAAGCTTTGTTTAAGTTTTTGTTACTAACAAAGATATCATCTTCAAGGTCTTCTACTATAATATACCCCTGGCCTCGGCCAGCTATATCAACTCTTCCAGTATAATAATTTTTTGATGGAGAGATAATATATTGTCCTCTATTAACCTCTGTAATAGTTCCTTGTATTTGAAGTGCTTTTAGCTTTTTTATAATCTGATTGCGACTACTGGCATCATCAAGGCCTAATTTTCCCGCAATTTGTTTGTAATTATGAGGTCTAGAATGGTCCTTTCGAAGAATGGTTAGGATGCTTTGTTCTAGTCCGTTATTTTGTTGTTTTTTGTTTTTAATTTTTCTTTTTGGCATTGTAATTTATTAATTCTGGTAAAAGTACGCTTTCTAAATCAATAGAATAGGTGTATTTACAAAGATTTAGTACCTTGTTAGAAGTCCAATTATGATATTATGGTAGACTTTAAAACTATTGCATTTTTTACATTTCCTAGCGAATATGTTGTTCTTAAATTATTATTTGATCAAGAGGGTATTGACTATGTGTTTTTACACGAAACAATGATTGGAGTGCTTCCGTTTCATTCGAATGCAAATGGCGGAATTAGGCTTCAAGTTCATAATAATGACATTGAAAAAGCTAGAAAAATAATGAATGATTTAAACGATGATTCTAACCTAAGAATTGTGTAGTTTTTCAGTTATCAACACTAATAACATAAACACCTTTTTTCTTTTATAATTTTAAAAAATAAATGATGGTTATTATTGTCTGTTAATAGGTACTATAACTTTTAAGGGATTTAGTTTTAATAAAAGTTGTTGCTAATTATGGATAGCTTATCAACATTTTAAATTATATAATTCTACTGAAAATAAAGGATTAAGCTACTTAGTTAACATTTGTGAATAAGATCAATTAACAACTTAATTTAATAAGATTTTACTTTTTATTTGTTCAGATGTATTGATTAAATAATAATAAATACATTATAACTATAGCTAAAAAATAGTGTAATCTTTGATATTTAGTTGCTATCAATAATTAATAAATACTACACAACTTTATTTTTAATTTTCGTAGTTATTAATATCAACAGAGTTATTAACCGAATAATTAATAAAAGCTTACTAAATAGATATAGGTAATTTAGATAGAAAAAAAGAACACTCAAACTTATGACTATCTTTGTAGAAAAGATAAAGAAATGAAGATAGCTATAGGAAACGATCACGCAGGGCCAGATTATAAATTCGCTATTGTAGATTTTTTAAAAGAGTTGGGACACGAAGTAATTAATTATGGAACGAACACATTAGACAGTGTAGATTATCCAGATTTTGCTAATCCTGTGGCAAAAGCTGTCAATAATGGTGAAGTTCCTTTAGGCATTTTAATTTGTGGGAGTGCAAACGGTGTTGCTATGACAGCAAACAAATATACTAATGTTAGAGCGGGCCTTTGTTGGAGTAAGGAAATAGTGAGTTTGATACGCCAACATAACGATGCCAACATATTGTGTATTCCTGCCCGTTTTACTTCAATTCCGCAGGCAGTTGCTATGGTAGATACTTTTTTAAATACTTCTTTTGAAGGGGGTCGTCATCAGGACCGAGTTGATAAAATAGGTTGCTCATAAAAGAACAACATGAGTCATCCAGATATACATGTTCACAATCATAAAGATCTAAAAGGTAGAAAACTTCTTTTCACTATTGTTCTTAACGTGATCATTACCGTGTCCCAAGTAATTGGAGGACTTGTTTCTGGAAGTTTATCGCTTCTTTCAGATGCATTGCATAATTTTAGCGATGTACTTTCTTTAATTGTAAGTTATATTGCAGATTTGTATTCGAAAAAAGACGCTTCTTCTGAACGTACTTTTGGGTATAAGCGCGCCGAAATAATTGCTGCTTTTATCAATGCTTTATCATTAATTCTAGTGGCTTTTTATTTAATATATGAAGCTGTAATTCGTTTTATTCATCCAA